>CALIBP010000085.1 GCA_938048165.1 uncultured Alphaproteobacteria bacterium
CCGATACGTTTGCCCTCGAGATCCTTGGGCGAGGTAATCCCGGCATTCTTGTTGATATAGATAAAGCCGTGACGGAAGGCCTTTGAGGGAAAAACAGGAATTCCGACAAATGGGAAATTGCCGCGTAACGTACGGGTAATGAATTCAGAGCTGGAAAATTCTGATACGTCGAAGAGTCCGCCGCCCAGCATGCCGTCAAAAATTCCGCGGGGAGCGTTGATTTCATTGAAGTCGAGCTCAATGCCTTCCGGTTGGACAATCCCGTATTGCAGCGCATCGAGCCTGTCATAACCGCCAGCAGCAAATCGAAGTTTTAGCATGTTTTATAGCTCCTATTTCGTGCAGCCGGGGTTGGTTGTCCAGTCTTCTCAGATAGTATGGTGCCTAATAGAATTCGTCTATCGAGGGACATTATGGGAACGACAGTCAATCTTACAGCATCCGACGGCCACCAATTTAAAGCGTATCTTGCAGAGCCTGAAGGGTCACCACGCGGTGGCATTGTTGTCGGGATGGAGATGTATGGCGTCAACGAGTATCTCAAGAGCGTTTGCGATAAATATGCTGCGGCAGGCTATAGCGCGATAGCCCCCGCTTTGTTTGACCGCACGGAAGATGATTTGGTGTTGCCCTATGACGCTGAGGGTATGCGACGCGGTAAGGAAATCAGTCACGCGGTGAATTATGATCAGGTGCTGGACGATGTGACGACAGCGGCAGCTCATATCGCTTCAGCGGGAAAGGTCGCCATTACCGGCTATTGCTTTGGCGGCACCATAACCTGGCTGGCAGCGTGCCGTTGTGAATTTGATGCGGCAATTGCTTATTACGGCTCCAATATGTGTGATTTTCCGGACGAGCATGCGCAGTGCCCGATTATCAGCCATGTGGGGTCGTTAGATACAGCGGTGCCGCCGGAAGATGTTGCAATGTTCAAGGAACGCTGCCCGGAAGTGAAATGGTTTATTTATGACGGCATTCGCCACGGCTTTGACAGCCATGTTCGTCCGGAGCGGTATGACGCCGATGCCTCAGCCTTGGCTTGGGAGCGCACGCAGGCCTTTATGGCCGAGCATATTGGGTAGTGTTTGGCGCTTTATGAGCGTCGCTTCTGTTTGCGGTCATACATGGCTTTGTCAGCCTGCTCCAAAGCTTCATCAGCGCTCATCTCCGAGGTCATCTCGATAACGCCGAACGTTGCAGACAGGGTGGTCGTACCATCGGCTATTTTAATTCTTGCTTGTTTGACGAGCTCCTGAAGGCGCGCCGCTTTTTCTTCCGCAGTCTTACGATCTGCCTGCGCCAGCAGGACACCAAACTCATCACCGCCCAGGCGTCCGACAAGATCTGATGCACGAACATTCTGCTGTAAAATGTCGGCTAATGTCATCAGGGCGGCATCGCCTGTGGCGTGGCCGTGTTGATCGTTGAGTTGTTTCATCCCGTCGATATCGAGATACAGCAGACAGTTGGCGCCGCCATAGCGTTCGGCATAGGCCTTAGCCCGGCTGATCTCGCGTATAAAGGCGCGCCGGTTGCCGACTGGTACAAGTGGGTCGCGGTCAGCCAGTGTTTCGAGCTCGGCGATGCGGTCGTTATTGGCTTCTATCTCTTCCCGCAGTGCATTAATTTCCGACAGGAGATGCCTAATTACTTCGCGGGCTTCTTCCGGTATGGTCTCGTCGGCGAGATCAAGTGTATCGGAGTCTGTGGTGCCAGCTATGCGGTCCTCGTTTTCGGATGATCCGTTCATTGTAATTTAGTAACTCCTGACCGGCGACATTCGCCCTTCGGCAGCATAATATCACTACAGGAAATCTTTTGCCCATAATCATAAGGTATTGCAAAGAGTGACAAGCGACAGACCCAGCCGTGGCGGTCTCGTAGGCGCCTTTTCACATCGCAATTTTGCGATATTTGCGATTGGAAATTTCCCGTCACAATGCGGGGTTTGGGCTCAGCGCCTCGCTATCGGATGGTTGACCTGGGAGTTGACTAAATCCCCATGGTGGCTCGGGGTCATGGGGTTTGCCGATTTAGTGCCTGTTGTCCTGTTAAGTCCAGTTGCTGGATACATGGCCGACCGTTTTGAACGGATCGTCATGGCGCGCCTCATCCAGTTTTTGAATGTCATCGTGACCGCCTTATTGATGGTGACGGCCTTTGCGGGCTGGCTGAATATCGAGCTTTTGCTGCTATTCGCCTTTCTCACCGGTGTTGATCACGCCCTCTTTCAACCGATTAGAAGTTCGTTACCGCCCGCTTTGGTGCCCCGGAAGGATTTGCCGGCGGCAATCGCTTTTGGTGGGTTCACCTGGAATAGCGCCCGTGTTGTCGGGCCCGCAATCGGCGCGGCTATTCTCCATTATTGGGGGGTAAATACGGTCTTTCTGGTCAATACGATCCTGTATTCCTGGTTCTTCGCAGCCTTATGGATGGTGCGGGTGCCGCCCACGCCCAAGCGTCCGGCTTCCGGGTTATCAATTGCGGGCGATATTATCGCAGGATATCGCTATGCGGCGTCACACCCGGTTATAGGCCCTTCATTGTTGATTTTGTTTGGATCGTCATTTTTGACCCGACCATTGGTTGAACTCCTGCCCGGATTTTCCTCGGGAATCTTTGGCCAGGGTGCGGATGGTCTCGCTATTTTAACATCGGCCATGGGCATCGGCGCTGTTACGGCGGGCATCACCATTGCCCAGCGCGGCCGATTTGATGGGTTGGCACGGATCACCGCCTATGCCGTTTTGGTCGGTTCTATTGTCCTTGTTGTCATGACGAACACCACACATTTTTACGTGGCGGTAATTTGCATGGTGTTCTTTGGCATTCAGTATTCGCTTGTCGGGACCTGTATCCAGTCACTTGTTCAAGCGGTCGCAGAGGAAACCATGCGGGGTCGGGTTATGGCGCTCTACGGTTTGCTCTGGATTGGTGGTGCTGCTATAGGGTCGCTGGTAATGGGGGCAATTTCAGAGGTCTTTGGCCTCAGCCGGCCGATCGCTATAAGCGGCATGGTTTGTCTGGTTGTTTTCTTCTTTGCCTGGCGTGTGAAGGAACCGATAGAAGCGCTAATCGCCAGTCACCAGGAACGCAGCTAAACGCGCCAAAAATTTTCATCCAGATTTTTTAGATCAATTGGCTCATCGACGTCGAAACCAAGATTAGGTCCTTCGAACACGGCGACGCTGTACCCCGATGTCTCGCCTGCCCTCTGGTGATTTTTGAAACTATCGGCACCAAAAGAAAACTCAAGGGTATCGACGGGCTGTAGGTATAGCGCATTGGTGCCAGTTCGCTTTGCATCTGGGGCAATAACAATGCGGCCGGTCAAAGGGGACAATTCGTCGCCCGCCTTTAATAGGGCCATGAGATCTGCAGAGTCGATTTTGGCGAGATCGGCAGGAAGGATAAGTAATCCGCTAGCGTCGAGAGCGAGTGCGGCCTTTCTTGCGACGCCGAGTGCTGCATTCAGGTTCGATGGCTCTCCTTCAAGAATGGCATGGGCACCGTGTTTTTCAGCATCGGATAACACATCGTTATCGCTGCTTATGACGATGACGTTCTCGACAACGGGTGTTTCAAGGGTAGTTCTGAGAACATGGCGAAACATGTTGCGGTTAAGGGCGATGCGTTGAGCATCATTCAAAACAGTTGCAAGGCGGCTTTTGCCTACGGCATAGGGTTTGACGGGTATGACGGCGGCAACAGACATAAGATTCAGAATTCCCGATGAGATAACAGGCGCGCGAAATTCAAGGCAGTCTCTGCCAGGTTTTTTTCGTCCTCAGCCGATTTCATCAATGTGTTTGTCACCTGAACGCCCGTACCCGTCGGCAGGATTTGCGCGCTCAGGCTGGCGTCCTGTTCATCGATCACCAGCCCGTCAATCAGATCACCATAGTGCTCCGCAATACCCGTGGCAGATACCGGCAGCCCGAGTTCTTGCATCATTTTGGCGGCTGGTCCCTTTACCGCCCGCCCGCCGATAATTGGGGAGACAGCGACAATCGGTACTTCTGTTTGTCTGATCGCATCACTAACGCCGGGAATGCTAAGAATTGGGTCAATACTGACGAAAGGGTTGGAGGGACAAAAAATGATCGCCTGTAAATCCGGACTGTTGAGAGCCTGATTAAAAAGGGGGGCCGGAACCGCATCTTCCATCCCTTTATAATGGACACCGGTAAATTCGGGCGCGCAGCGCAGGCGGACAAAATAATCCTGAAAAAAGAAATCTCCGTCTTTGGTATCGACCACGGTGCCGACGCGGTGATCTGTCATTGGGATGATGGTGTGCCGGACATCATGTTGTAGACAGAGAGCTTGGGTGACTTCGGAGAGTGTTTGACCCTCGCTCAGACGACGCGTGCGCTCGACGTGGGTAGCGAGGTCTTTGTCGCCGAGTTGAAACCAGTCTTCGCCACCGACCTTTTTTAGGGACTCCATAAAATTCCAGGTCTCGTCGCGAATACCCCAACCGCGTTCTGTATCATTTATGCCGGCGAGTTTGTAGAGAACGGAATCGAGATCCGGGCATATAAAATAATTCAGATGCAGAAAATCATCGCCGGTATTTACCGCGATCACCAACTCGGAAGGGTCGAGGATACGGGTTAATCCGTGTGCCAGCTTTGCGCCGCCAACACCGCCTGCCAATGCGAGGATCATATCAACAACATTTTATTCAGCGGAACAAATCCTGTTCCTGGGCGCGGATCAAATCCTGTGCGTTGCCGTGTCCCGTCTTGGCGGCATATCCACGAATATGTACCGCCGGGCGTCCTTCATCAGCCTGTCCCATAACGATTGACGCGGCCGAGGCCAATTCGTCGGCGAGTCCTACCTGCGTCGCTTGCAAAGGACGGTCGAAAAGATCGGGGCGACCGTTGAGGTCGAGGAGTGCGTCAATGCCCGCGGTGCCGATCGCCATGCCAACGGTGCCATTGCGCCAGGCGCGACCGACGCTGTCATTAATTATGATCGCAACATCGGCTCCGGTCTTTTCACGGAGTCTGTCGCGAAGGTTCTTGCAACTACTGTCGGGGTCTTTGGGAAGCAGTAAAACCTGCTGCTTTGCATCGGTTGACGAGGTACCCTCAAGCGGTTCGACATTGGAGGCATCAATGCCGGCATTCGCCATGACGATGCCGAGGTTATGCTCAACAATCAGCACGCCTTTGCGTTTTCGGACCACGTCCTTGGATTCTGAAAGAATAAGTTCGACCAGACGCGGGTCTTTGTCGACTTCTTTGGCAAGTTCAATAGCGGCGGCAGAGGGCGTAACAGAATCCAGTGCCGCATAGCGGCCTTCGGATTTGGAAACAATTTTTTGCGCCAATACGAGAATATCGCCATCCAGCAGAGTTATGCCGCTCTGCTGCAATCCGTCACAAATAATGCCGGTCAGGTCATCGCCAGGGTTAACCAGTGGAATGCCCGGTAAGGCAGAAATAGAGAGCTGACCGCTGGTTTGCGCCGCGGTGTTGATCCCCGAATGTGCCGGAGAGGCATCCATCGCTCAACCTACAGACGCTGCTGGCGTACCAGTGATCCGAATTCCGGACCCTGGAATTTTATGATGCCGATTTATTGATATCAGAACCGACGTCATGGCTTCTGCGGCCGCGGCATTGGCTAACGGGCCTGCATGCCAGCCGGTCATGCCCGCGTCTTTGGCCAGGTTGATCACAATTTCCCGCGCAGATTTTTTATTGCCGCAGACAAGTACATCGCATTCAATCTTGTGATCGGCGTCTGCAAGATGCTGGGCAGCGATGTTTTGAAAGGCTGCGACGACTGTCACCTCTTCACCCAGCATTTCCTGTACGGCGACAACGGCTGAGCCGCCTTCTGGCAATTGGACTGTTCCCACCTTGGGGGGCACCAGGGGTGCTGTGACGTCGATGAGCAATTTCCCTTTTAGGGCTTTAGCGACCGGGGTGATCGTGGCCATTTGATTTGCATAGGGAACTGCCAGAACAGCTATTTCACATTCGGCGGCAGCAGAGAGATTGTCGGTGCCTCGGACATTTCCCCATGCGCTGCCTGCAGGTGCCATGGCGGAAATTTCTGTGGCGACTTGAGTTGCGCGACCGGAATCACGCGATCCGATGATGATGTCATGTCCGGCCTTTGCCCAGCGCATTGCGAGGCCCGAGCCCTGATTGCCAGTGCCGCCAATAACGGCAATGATGGATTTGGTGTCAGTCATAAATTCATTCCTCAGGCAATTGCCGCCAAGGGCTCCGCATTATACGACGCTACCGCACGTTCAGGTGGGACGTCATCATAGAGTGTTGTCCGCTGAACGGCGCGCCGCCCGGCATTCTTGATTATCCGTTCCATTTCATGGGGTTCGCATTCCTGACCATGTACTGTCCCTGCGGCCCTTGATATGCTCTCGTTCATAAGCGTTCCGCCAAGATCATTAACCCCGGCATTCAAACAGGCCTGGATGCCCTCGAGGCCCATCTTGACCCAGGAAACCTGAATATTGCGAATGACGGGATGTAAAACAATCCGGGCGATTGCGTGCATTAGAATTGACTCCCGGAAAGTTGGCCCGCGCCGGGCGAAGCCTTTGAGGTAAATTGGGGCTTCCATATGCACAAAAGGTAGGGGGACAAATTCGGTAAACCCGCCTGTTTCCTCTTGTAGTGCTCGAATTCGTAGCAGATGCCGCGCGAGATGGATTGGCCGTTCGATATGGCCATACATGATCGTGGCCGTCGTGCGGAGGCCTAATCCATGGGCGGTCTCCATCACCGACAACCATTCATCGGTGTTGAGCTTGTCGGGGCAGAGTGTGGCCCGAACCTCATCATCGAGAATTTCTGCCGCAGTGCCGGGCAGGGTCGACAGTCCAGCCTCTTTGAGGCGAGTGAGAAATTCTTTGATCGAGAGACCTAACGTTTGGGCGCCTTGTGTGATTTCGAGTGGTGAGAATGCGTGGATATGCATATCCGGGGCGGCGTCTTTGACGGCAGCACAGATATCCAGATAGGTCTCGCCGGTATAGTCGGGATGAATACCGCCCTGCAGACATACTTCTGTAGCACCACGGTTCCAGGCTTCAGCCGTACGGCGTCCGACTTCTTCCATTTCCAGCCGGTAGGGTTTGCCGCGAAGCGTCTCCGCTGTTTTACCTTTGGAAAAGGCGCAGAAGGTACAGCGGTAGGTGCAGATATTGGTGTAGTTGATATTGCGGTTCACGACATAGGTGACATCGTCGCCATTGGTAGCCTTGCGCAATGAGTTTGCGGTCGCACAAATTGTTGCGAAATCGATATCGCGGGCCTGAAACAGGCGAGTGATCTCTGTCTCGTTTGGCACCTCGCCGTCTGAAGCCCTGTTGAGAATAAAGCTGATGTCGCTTGAGGGTTGCGAACGCCGTACAGAGGTTGCAGGTGGGGCGATGTTGACACCCGGTGCCCAGTCTTCGATGCGGGCCAGACCATCTGTATCGCTGGCGCGCATAGCGGCTGTCGCCACATGGGCTGCCATCCAATGCGACGCGTCTAAGACATAGGAAGGATAGACTGCTAGTCGTTCGACGAGTGTCTTGCCGGTTTCCGCGGTTCGCTCCGCAAGCGTGTCGATTTCTGGCCAGGCGGCTTCGGGATTCACATGATCCGGGGTGACGGGCGAGATGCCGCCCCAGTCATTTAGTCCGGCAGACACCAGTTGTGGGTAAACGTCAGGGCTGAGATTTGGCGGGGCTTGTATATTCATATCCGGGCCAAAGATCAGACGGGCGCAGGCGATGGTCCATAACAGGTCTTCGAAATTGGGCTCCGGCGCATTGGCCATGCGGGTGCTCGGCTTGGCACGGAAATTCTGGATGATGATTTCCTGAATATGACCGTAAGTTTCATGCAGATTACGGATTGTCAGCAGGTCATTGATCCGCTGTACCCGTGTTTCACCGATGCCGATGAGGATACCTGTTGTGAAGGGTACCCTAGCTTCACCGGCATTAAGCAATGTTTGCAAGCGGGCTTCGGGCAATTTATCAGGCGAACCATAATGCACCCCGCCGGCTTCACACAGGGCGGGGGCGGTGGATTCCAGCATCATGCCCATTGAAACGGTGAACGGGCGCAACACGTTTATCTCTTCCCTAGTTAACGCACCGGGGTTGGCATGCGGCAAGAGCCCTGTCTCTTCGAAGACCAGCTGGCACATCGCCGCCAGATACTCGATCGTTGAGGCGTAACCCAGTTCAGACAACGCTTCGCGCGCCGCTTGATAACGAAGCTCTGGCTTATCACCGAGGGTGAACAGCGCTTCCTTGCAGCCCGCTGCTTTGCCGTCGCGGACAATCTTGAGGACCTCGTCAGGCGAAAGATACGGGGCCGGAACGTTGCCGGGGGTCGTGGCAAACGTGCAGTAGCTGCAGCTGTCACGGCACAGTCGTGTCAGGGGAATGAAAACCTTACGGGAATAGGACAGCCGGTCGGAATGGCCGCAATCGCGCAGCGTCGCGGCCTGCTCAAGCAATGTTGGTAGCGGAGCATTCAGCAGATCGTCAGATAAAAATATTTTCGCGCCCAATGAGGCTGTCCCGATACGGATGACGTGAGTGATATTTGCGACCATACTGTGTTAGCGAGGCGAGGAAAAGAACGGCTGACAAAAGTCCTGTGGGAAAATGACGGTACAAAAAGTTGCGATATTGGGAGCAGGTCACGGTGGTTGCGCGGCAGCAGCTGACCTGACGGCGCGAGGTTTCGAGGTTCGCCTGCATGCGCGCCGTGAAGAGAGCCTGACACCCCTGCGTCAACAAGGTGGCATTCAGGCGGCGGGCGTTCAGGATGGATTGTTCCCGATTAATTCGCTGACCACGAATATAGAAGAGGCCGTTACAGGCGCTGACATCATCATGTTGGTGGTGCCCTCGGTGGCGCATGGGTTTTATGCGCAGGCACTGGCACCGCTGCTGACACCCGACACGCCGGTCTTTGTTAATCCTGGTCATACCGGCGGGGCGCTGCATTTCGTCAGCGAATTGCGCCGCGCCGGTTACACCGATCCGGTCAAAACGTGCGAGACCGTTACGCTTACCTACATATGTCGCAAAACCGGTCCAGCCTCGGTCGATATTTTCTCCTACACGAAGAAGCTTAAATTTGCGGCCTTTCCCGGCAAGCATGCGCAGAAGATGTTTGATCTGTTTAAACCGCTTTATCCCGAAATCAATTTGGTCAGCAGCGTCCTGGAAACAGCCCTGACCAATATCAATGCTGTGTTCCATGCCCCTGGCATGTTGATGAATGCTGGATGGATCGAAGATACTGATGGTGACTTCTTGTTTTATCGCGAAGGGATTACGCCGGCAGTTGGGCGGGTGATCGCCGAACTGGATGCCGAACGTATGGCGGTGGCTGAGGCGCTTGGCGTGCCGATAGCGAGTTTTCTTGAGAACTTTTATCAGGCTGGTCTGACGACCAAAGAGGCGATGGAGTCTGGCGATATTTCACGGGCTTGTGTCGAAAGTGAACCGAACTGGAAAATCAAGAGCCCACCCTCGCTGAATCATCGTTATATCCACGAAGATGTCGGCTATGGGCTGGTGCCATTTGCCGGGTTCGGGCGACTGGCCGGCGTGGCAACACCGACAATTGACGGGATTATCCATCTGACCTCAGAAATGATGGATATTCCCTATGCGACTGACGGGCTGACATTGGAGGCGATGGGGCTTGGGGGCCTCGATGCCGATGGTGTTCTTAAGTTTGTTGAGGAGGGAGCCTAATGGCCGCTCCGGTAAAAAACATCGCGATCTTTGGCGCTGGTGGCGGTGGAACGTCTGCTGCTGCCCACCTGACAACACTTGGATTTGAAATCCGCCTTTACAGTCAGGACGAAAGCGCGCTTGCACCGTTACAGGAAATCGGTGGCATCGAATATAACGCGCCGTTTGGCAAAGGCTTTACGAAAATCCCAGTGATTACATCGGATGCCGCGACTGCGATGGCGGGCGCTGAGCTGGTAATGATTGTCAGCCCGGCACATCTGCACGAGAAATGGATTTCCGCTGCCGCCCCGCATCTGACTGATGATCAGACCTTGTTTGTTTCACCCGGTCATACGCTGATGCTGATCCCCCATATTCTGCGTGCCAATGGCATCAAGAACCCCGTCTTTTGTGAGACCGCGACACTGCCTTATCTGTGTCGTCGGACCGGTCCGACG
>CALIBP010000086.1 GCA_938048165.1 uncultured Alphaproteobacteria bacterium
AAAGCTCTGAAATGACTTTTCATAAACCGCAGAGTTTCGACGATCTGCATACATCTGAAGAGATGCTTTGGATGGGGAAATCTATTGTTTTTAGATTTCACGCATTTGGTTCTGTTGTTTAGCTGTGTCCGCCTTCACGAGAGCAGTAGGAAATGCATCCGGATCAAATACAACAAACAGTGTAAATGACTGGAGTAACAAAAATTTTTAAATCCGCTACGCTTTGCGGGATGGGAACAGGCTGGCGATGCCGATAGAAAAGTTCGGAAACGGTGGTGTTGTCTGCCTAAGAGGCGGGAGGATCGTTACATTTGACGATAGCGATCGTATTGTCGAAAACGGCGAGCTCTGGATTTGCGACAAAAAAATAATCTCGGTCGGTCCACGGGGAGAATACGAACCTCCGAAAGGACCGGTTGAATACGTTGATGTAACCGGACAGTTGATTATCCCGGGTATGATTAACGCGCATACGCATTCCTATTCTTCGCTGCTAAAAGGCACTGTCGAAAAGGATCCGCTGGACATCTATATGCTGTCAGTCATCGCATCTGGCTCTGCGATGACCGCAAGGGAAATCTATATTGCCGCGCAGCTCGACGCGCTTTCTATGCTGCGGACAGGCACTACTGCGCTGATCGACCATTACTCCGAGCGACCTGCACTTTCTGCAGAGGGATTGGAAGCAGTCCGCGCTGCTTTTACTGAAATTGGAATCAGGGCAACAATTGCGACGATGTTCGCGGACAGACCCTATATTGAGACGATCCCGATTGAACGAGATACGCTACCGCCAGAGATAGTGGCTGAGTATAACGCACGTACCATTCCAGATGTTAAGGCCTACTTCGCCGTTATGGAAAGTACCCTTAAATCAATTTCAACGGACGAACGCGTGCGGATCATTCTTGGCGTCGACGGTCCACAGCGTTGTTCTGATCTCCTACTGGAAATGACTGGTGATTTTCAAAAGCGACATCATTGCGGGCTCCATACGCATATGTTGGAAACCAAGACCCAGGCCTCAATGCGACCCTCAGAAGGCCCCGGTTTTGTAAGAAGGTTGTTTGATTTGGGGGGGCTGGATGAAAAATCTTCTTTGGTTCATTTCATATGGGCCGATGAGGATGATATCCAAGCAGCCAAAGAAGCAGGTGTTACAGTCATTCATTGCCCGGCCTCCAATACAATGCTGGGGGCAGGGCTTAGCCCGATCCTGCGGCTAAGGGAAAACGGTATCCCGATAGCTTATGGCACCGATGGTTCTAACTGTGGCCCGCCCAGCCTATTTGAGACAATGCGCATGGGCGCCTATTTGATGCGATTAACGGAACCTGACTTCGAACTTTGGCCCGATGCACGCGTTATCCTAAAGGAAGCATATCGTGCAGGCGCTAAAGCTATAGGTAAACCGGATGAAATTGGTTTTCTTGCATCAGGCGCATGCGCCGACTTTACTGTTATGAGGCCATTCAATCATTGGCATCTACCGATGGGAGACGTGTATCGCCACCTTCTTTATTACGAGAACGGTGAATCGGTCCAAGATGTTTGGGTGGAAGGACGGAGAATTATTTCTGAAGGTCGTATCACAACAGTGGATGAGGAAGCTCTATTGGCCGAGGCGCAAGAAATCGTCGCGCGGCGTCGGAGAAGTATCCCTGCTAAAGCCCTTTCCGCCGTAGAAGCTCAGTACCCCTTTTTCCGCGCAATGATATTGCGGACACTCGATAGTGATATTGGGATAGAGCGGCGCATTTCATTAGATTGAATGGTGTAATTTAAGATGTCGAATCCTCACGAAAATTGGTTGGGTGCCTTGTAAAAGTCCGTACCTCTATGGCTGTCGCCAAAAAGCTCCTGTCTAAATCAAATAAGGCCTTTGCGCCGCCGAAACTGGGAATAAGGAATAATGGATCTCAAACTCAATGGAAAAGTAGCTATCATAACAGGACCTGCAAAAGGCATGGGTGCTGCTGTTACTCGTCAGTTTGCCAATGAAGGGTGCCAGCTAGTTCTAGCCGGCCGTGACACAAGTGCAATTGAAACTATCGCTGAAGAAGTCCGTACAAATGGAGCCGATGCTGTAATTGCTGAATGCGATATCACTGATTTTGCAGCTTGCGAAAAGGTTGTGGATGTAGCGAAACAAAGTTTTGGCGGTAGAGTTGATATCCTGGTCAATATTGCGGGAGGGTCAGGCCCCATTGGAAAGAGTGGAGCGGAAACGACACCGGAGGAATTCGAGGAGATTCTGACGCTGAATGTTAACGGTTGCTTCCATACAATTCGCGCTGTCGCTAATACGATGATTGACCAGAAATACGGTAAGATAGTTAATGTTGGCGGCACGTTTGGGATGCGTGGTCGGGCCGGAAGGCTCGCTTATTCCTCATCAAAATGGGGGTTGCGTGGTGTGACGAAGAGCTTTGCTCTGGAACTCGGTCCCGACAATATAAATGTAAACTATGTTGCACCGGGTATGGTCGATGGGCCACGCTTCCGTGACAAAGTATGCGCAAACATGTCTCAGAAGCTTGGAATTAGCCTAGAGGAAGCCGCTGCTAAACACGCGGAAGATTATGCGCTTAGACGAATCACGCAGGATACCGATGTCGCAAACGCCTGTTTATTTTTATCCAGTGATGTTTCCCGCCAAATCACTGGTGCCGACCTTGCCGTAGACGGTGGCTGGGCTGCCCTTTAACGCCTTTTGAAAAAGGAAAAGAGATGAAAACAATTGCAGATCTAGTCATTTCAGGCGGAACACTTGTCTTTCCCGATTCAGAGGTAAACGCGAGCATTGCCGTAAAGGATGGAAAAATTATTGCCGTGGGTATGGCAGATGTGATGCCCAAGGCCGAAGAAACACTAGATGCATCTGGCATGCATGTCTTGCCGGGGGCGATAGATGCGCATGTGCATTTTCGCGAACCCGGCTACACACACAAAGAAGATTGGGGTTCAGGTACCGCCGCCGCCGCAATGGGAGGTGTCACCACCGTTTTTGAAATGCCCAACGTAAACCCGCCTACGGGAACCGCTGAAACCTTACGGCAAAAACACAACTTGGCCGCCGAAAAGGCGCATGTTGATTTTGGCATTTATGGGCTGTTGTCTGAACAAAATCTGGATGACCTTCCAGACCTCATCGCCGGCGGCATAATCGGCTTTAAATGTTTTATGGGAAATACCTTCGGCGACCTACCAGCCCCCTCAACCGGCGCTATGCTAGAAGGTTTTGAATATGTCGCACAGCATGGGTATCGCGTAGCACTGCATGCTGAGACGGCGTCAATTATGGCGCGTCGACAGATTCAATTAGAAGAGGCTGGCAGAACAGATACGCTTGCTCACCTTGCAGCGCGTCCAGCCGTCGTTGCCATCGAAGCTGTTAGCCGGGCTGCCGTGTTGTCCGAATGGACCGGCGCTCGAATTCATATCCTGCATATTTCGTCAGAAGATGAATTACGCCCCTTGCGTGAGGCAAAAGCACGTGGAGTTGATGTGAGTGGTGAGACCTGCCCGCATTACCTACTCCTAGACACTGATGACTATGATCGTTGTGAAGGCGTTATTCGAGTTAACCCACCTGTTCGCGAGCCTCACCATAAATCTTCGCTTTGGTCAGCCCTCGCAGATGGCACAATTGACATGATTGCGACCGACCATGCTCCACATGTCCCAGACGAAAAGCAGCGGGATAGTATCTGGACATGTGATTGTGGATTTCCAGGCGTAGAAACCCAGATGCCGCTGATGTTAAATGAAGTTGCGGCGGGCCGAATTTCGATCCGGGATTATGTCAAATGGACAGCTTACAACCCGGCAAACCGCTGGGGTCTATTCCCTCGAAAGGGAGTATTACAGCCTGGCACCGAAGCTGATATTGTTATCGTTGATCTCAACCGAGAAGAAGTGTTGGACGATGGGGAGCTTCACTCACGAGCGAAGATAACGCCGTGGCATGGTCGACCAGTTAAAGGCGTGCCAGTTCATACACTGGTGAGAGGACGCTTCGTCATGCGGGATCGTATACTAAATGAGGATGCACGAGGCTGGGGACAGTCAGTGCATGAGATCCAGCAGATGCCGCCTCCTGCTCCAAAGCATACGGAAGAAACCATTGAAGCCCAAACCAAGATCGGCATGTCTGAATGCATGATACAATCGCCGCGTTTCTAAACACGGAAGAAGATCGTCAAATCAGCTTTCTTGCTGAATTGTTGAAGACGCCGTCCGATAATCCACCCGGCGACTGCGCCGCGCATGCAAACCTGGCGTGCAGACTCCTTGAAGAACTCGGCTTTGAGGTTGAATGTCATGCAGTTCCACAAGATGTCGTAGAGGCCGCAGGCATGGTCTCTGTAATCAACCTGATTGTTCGTCACCGGTTCGGGGACGGACCGACGATCGTGTTGAATGCGCATGGTGACGTTGTCCCACCGGGGCTGGGTTGGGAGCATGATCCCTATGGTGCGGAGATAGTTGAGACCGAAGATGGCCTAAGGATTTATGGTCGAGGCGCCGCCGTCTCTAAGTCTGACTTCGCTACCTATACATGGGCACTCCTTGCGCTCAAAAAATTGGCTGACGAGGGTGTACCTCTCGCAGGGACCGTTGAATTACTTTTCACCTATGATGAAGAAATTGGAGGAACCGTTGGGCCGCAATGGATCCTTGAGCAGGGGCTTTCAAGACCAGACTACGTAATCTGCGCTGGGTTCTCCCATTCTGTCGTTTATACCCTCAAGGGATGCCTCCACCTCGAGGTAGTTGTTACCGGGAGGATGGGACACGCAGCGGAACCAGAAAGAGCGACGGACGCATTGGAAGCAACTAATTCGGTTATTGCAAAAATTTATGAGAGCCGTAAAGAACTCTCGATAATTGAGAGCGACTTGCCGGGTATTGGATCTCCGACAATCGTGGTCGGCGTGATTGAAGGTGGTATCAATACGAATGTTGTGCCCGATCGAGTTACCTTCAAGATTGATCGCCGGGTTTTGCCAGATGAATCGATGGATACGGTAGAGGATGAATTAACCAAACTGATTCAGAAAGCCGTTGCAGCATTTCCAGATACGACAGTTTCTGTGCGTAGAATTGTTGCTGCTGGACCACTAATACCTCAAACAGGGTGGGAAAAAATGGCGGATGCTCTTCGGCGGGCAGTTCTTGATATAACCGGAGAAGAAATTCCCTACATTGGGGCAAAGTTGTTTACTGATGCCAGGCTTTATGCAGAAAAAGGCATTCCGACGATTCTTTATGGGTCGGGGCCACATACACTCGCTGAAGCTGGCGGACATAGTAGTGATGAAAACCTCAAACTTTCAGACTTACGGCTGGGCACAGAAGCTGTAACTCGGGCAGTTGTTGATTTATTGAAAAAATAAATCTTCAGAGTTCTGGAGGTTCAGCAACAGAATTCTACACAAAGGCATCAATTAGAGGTCAGAGTATTTGTGCCGACCTTGGGAGTTGCATTGTTGACCGATGAGACCGTCATACCCGACAAACAATGGCTTGGTCGGTATCATGAGGAGTACATTGAGCACCCGTAGCCTACCTCTCTCATCTTCGTCCATCAGACCAGAATTGCCCAAGACAGCTGTCTCAGAATCGTTGCATTCTTGGATAGAAAACTAAAGAGTCCATCAAGGTTCTATGTCTCCTGTGGGTCAGTAGCAGGCATCGACACTCCGACACTTAGATTCTGCTGTCGGGTAAGTAGCTGATCTGATGCAGGTCCTTTTCAATTAACAAATGTGGGCACCTATTTTGGTGGCTGTGAGTGCAAACGGCTAGGATTAGAGAGACATATGCTGTGTGCGAAATACCGAGCGTTTCGTTCAGTCAGAAAACTACGATGACCCTGCGTCATTCCTTCGGCAAATTTGCACAGATATCTCACTGATGATTCACCAAATTACTTTCGGTTTCTGAATTAGAGATGTTATCTCCGGAAGGAAAAAACGTTGGTCTCGCGTTGCGGTAACTATGGGGTAGTAGTGGGGTAAAAAAAGGCCTTTAACGAGAATCTTGGACGTTGTTTTGATACTTATCGCTGGATTTGCCCTTCTGGCGACGATGGTCTTTAGGTCGTTATGCGAGTACTGAAAAACTATAGTTATAAGTTAATTTGTTACCCATGTGTTACCCAAATTAGGTAAAATTAACATAAACCATTGTAATTTAATGGGGTATCTGGTCGGAGTGAGAGGATTTGAACCTCCGGCCCCTGCCTCCCGAAGACAGTGCTCTACCAGGCTGAGCTACACTCCGACCGCGGCGGGATATATAGCCCCGCAAGCCCGGAACCGCAAGCGCCGACGCAGGTTGCGGGATTATATACTTATCGGGTTAGTACGAGCGTTCGACAGAGAATTTGGCGGCTTCGGCCAGGGCAGTTTTGTGTTCACTGTCAGGGAAGATCGATAGCGCATCGAGAGCCTTGCGGCTGTATTCGCGAGCCCGTTCGACGGTTGCGAGCAAGGCGCCTGATTTTTCGAGATATTGAACGGCGCGTTTGAAATCGCCCTTTTTTTGTTCGAGATCTTCAAGTGTCCGTCGCCAGAAAGCTCGCTCTTCCACGTCACCGGCGCGGAAGGCGAGGACAATTGGCAGGGTGATTTTGCCGTCTCGAAAATCATCGCCAACGGCTTTGCCCAGTGTCGTCTGCTGCGCTGAATAATCCAGAACGTCGTCAATCAACTGAAAGGCCATCCCAATGTGATCGCCGTATGTCTCCAGCGCTTTTTGTTCTTCCGCGGGTCTGTCGGAGACGACGGCGCCGATTTCGGCAGCGGCAGCAAACAGTTTCGCGGTCTTTGCTTGAATAACCTCGAGATAGTCCTGCTCTGTCGTGTCCGTATCATTGGCCGTGACGAGCTGATGCACTTCCCCCTCGGCAATAACCGATGAGGCCCGTGACAGGATTTTGAGAACTTCCAAAGATCCATCCGCCACCATCAGTTCGAAGGCGCGCGAAAACAGGAAGTCGCCAACCAGAACAGAAGCTTTGTTGCCCCAGACGGCATTTGCCGTCGCCGCGCCGCGCCGGAGATCACTTTCGTCAACAACATCGTCGTGCAGCAAGGTGGCGGTATGAATAAACTCAACACAGGCCGCCAAACCAATATGGCGGGATTCTGTGTAACCGCAAAGCCGCGCCGAACTCAGTGTCAGCATCGGGCGCAGGCGTTTTCCGCCGGCCGCGATAATATGGCCGGCGAGCTGCGGTATGAGCAGAACAGGGCTCTGCATTTGCTCAAGGATGACCTCGTTGACGCCTTTCAGGTCATCAGCAGTTAATGCAATTATCCGATCAAGCGACGGCGGCTTTTGCGCGTCACGCTTGTCATTCAGGTTGACGACAACTGTCACGTTTTTCTCTTCAAACCTTGATCCCGGGAGCCTTAAAGGCGAGCATAGATCAACCGGGTATAGCGTCAAGCAACCTGATAGGTTGAAGTCAAATAGTCGCACCTGAAATATGGCAGAAACGTCGTCTGGCTTGGATTGAGATATGAAGGAACTTGTTCGCTCTAACGACCCGGTACTCCTCGACTGGTTGCAGGTCCTGTTGCGTGACTCCGGTATCGAAACCGTAATCTTTGATGCCCATATGAGTATTCTTGAAGGCAGTGCCGGTGCTATTCAGCGCCGTCTCATGGTTTTGGATGAAGATTACGAGCTAGCACGGACGCGTGTGACTGATGCGGGTGAGGGGCATCAGCTTGCCTAAACAAAAGGAAATTGTGCTAAGCGAGGATAGTTTACTGAACGGGAAAGTCCTTCTTCGACAGCCGAAAGAAGGATTTCGCGCCGCAATTGATACCGTTCTCCTGGCCGCCGCAGTTCCTGCCGCGGCTGGTCAGCATATTCTGGAAACCGGAACAGGGTCGGCGGCAGCCGCTTTATGTCTGGCACATCGAGTTGACGGCGTGCATATCATCGGCATCGACGTTAATCCCAGAGTAATCTCATTGGCAGAAGCCAATATAAAACTAAATCAGATGGTGGAGAAAATTGACGTTGTTCTTGGCGATGTCGCTGATCGCCTGCCACCCCAATTTAATGCCGCCTTTGATCATGTCTTGATGAACCCACCTTATCTTGCTGACACCTCTACTCACGTGTCGCCTGACCCCGATCGGGCGCTCGCAACGATGGAAGCCGGTGCTGATCTAAGGCGGTGGTTGAAATATGGGCATGATGCCTTGCGACATAAGGGATATCTGACATTGATCCATCGGGCAGACAGGCTCGCTGATGTCATCAGGTCGCTTTCCGCTAACCTGGGCGGGGTCACGGTATTGCCCCTATGGCCGCGGGAAGGGGAAGACGCGAAGCGTGTCATTATTCAGGCCCGCAAAGGGGTTCGAACGCCCGCCCGAATTTTACCGGGGCTGGTCATTCACGAATCCGATAGCAGCTATACAGAAGCCGCGAGTGCGGTGCTGAAAGGCGCTCCTTTGGCTTTTTGAGGCGCTTGGCAGCGCGCGAACGGATGCTTATGTTTCATCCATGGAAATTAGTAAAATTAAAGAGTTCATTTCAAGCTGGGTTTCGCGGATACCCCTGTCCTATTTCAACGATCCTGATCCCGTTGTATCGGTGTTGCGCCTTTCCGGCGTTATTGGTCAGGTTGGTCCGGCCCGTTCCGGGTTAACGCTGGATGGTCTCGGAAAATCGATAGAACGGGCATTTTCTGGAAAACGGGTTAAGACGGTGGCTTTGGTCATCAACTCGCCGGGTGGTTCGCCGGTTCAGTCGGCACAGATCGCGCGCCGAATTCGGGAACTCGCGGATGAAAAGGATATTCCGGTTGTGGCTTTTGCCGAGGATGTTGCGGCTTCCGGTGGTTACTGGCTGGCCTGCGCAGCGGATGAAATATTTGCGGATGCGAACTCGATCATTGGGTCAATCGGTGTAGTTTCGGCCGGCTTCGGCTTTACCGAGGCTATAGAAAAAATTGGCGTCGAACGGCGGGTCCACACAATGGGAAAACGCAAAGGCATGCTTGATCCTTTTCTGCCAGAGGTCCCGGAAGATATTGCGCGTCTGAAAGCCATTCAGATGGATATCCACGATAGTTTCAAGCAGATGGTTCTGGAGCGTCGTGG
>CALIBP010000087.1 GCA_938048165.1 uncultured Alphaproteobacteria bacterium
AAGCTTCGATCAACACTTCCTTTAATGACATTACGGCGTCGGAAGCAGAGGATGCTTTCGCCAGTTGTTTTTCGGCTTTATCTCCGGCACCGGTGAAAAACGCTGCGGGTATCATGACTGCGCAAAGGCCAAGGAACCCGACCATCGCCAGGGTCCAGCCATTACTATCGATGAGCCCTTGTGCAAGGGGAGCCGCAATAAAAGTGCCGATAGAGCCCGCTGCGGATATGGTTCCAAGCGTCACGCTTCGTTTGACGGGTGATACCGCTCTGGCCGATGCGGCTAGCGCCAGGCTAAGGCCGGTACAGGCGAGGGCGAGGCCAACCATGACACCGAGCCCAATCCAAAGAGCAATCGGCCCTTCCGCTATCATGGTGACGCCAAGCCCGGCGGCATAAAGCACCGAGCCCAGTATGGTCATGATGCGACAGCCGAACCGGTCTGCAAAAGCACCGATCAACGGTTGGGTGAGACCCCAGGTGAAGTTTTGAATGGCGATGGCGAGCGTGAAATCGGCGACCGATATTCCCAAATCCTGCGTTACCGGCGAGACGAACAGGCCGAAACTCTGACGCATCCCCATGCTCATGGTCAGCATGAGGCTGGCACCAGTCAGGACGGAGATAGTCTGTGCGCTGGTATAGCCCGGAGCGCTGGATGTAGCGGCCATCGTGAGGATCTCGCTGAAGTTCTGGGTTAGCTTACAGAACTACAGAGAGGCGCGCTAGAGAAGGGCGTGCCGGTCATCGGGACAGAATGATAAAACCTTCGGAGAGAACTTAGGCTGTCATGGTGCAGCGATAGAGCAGGCGTGTTGCGTTGCCGCTGTAATCCTTCACCGCCCGATGCTGCACCACCCGGTTATCCCAAACCGCTAACGCCCCTTCTTCCCATTCGAAGCGACAGGTCGCTTCCGGAGATTTGATCATGTCGAATAGGATGCCAAGAATGTTCTGGCTGTGAACCCGGCTGACGCCTTTGATGTAGCAAACATATGATTCATTGACGGCGATCCATTTACGGCCGGTGACCGGATGCACGCGAACAAGCGGCATTTCGAAGGGAGGCATGCGTTGACGCGCCTGTGCGGCTTCCTCGGGGTCGAGGTATCGGTCAGTAATATGCCCAGTTGCGTCGGGGGATTGGATAACCTGTAGTGAATCGAGATATTGCGCGAAAAGCGGATCGAGCGATTCATACACGTAGGTGGCGTTTGAATACATCGTGTCGCCACCGTTCTTGGGAACAGCCTTTCCGAACAAAGCAGTAAAGGCTGGGGCGTCGGCCCGAAATCCGCCATCTGCATGCCAGACGTGATTGCGCAAATGGGAATCTTTCGCCGCGCTAATGACGGTCGCATCAGGATTATCAGGTGCGCGAGGCGTATGGGGGCCAGCATAGTCAAAGAACTCGCCCAGAAATCCCCCAAACTTTGTGAAATTTTCTGCTGTTACAGTGCCAGGTTCAAAAACAACGAGGCCTCGATTGTGCAACAGATCACGCATTTTCGACCGGAAACCCTCTGAAATGGAGTCTCCGTCAAACCGATAACCGGAAATGTAGGAACCGACTGATTCCTTAATCGGGGCAATACTTGCGCCATCTAGCGCTGCTACGTTGTCGGCAGCCAGTTGAACGGTCGAAGTCGCGGAAGTCATTTAATAAACCCTTGTCGAGGAACGAATATAATTAAGGTGACAGTGTTCTAATCTAGTAGCCGCATAGTTTCAATGTTCTTGCAGCCTCTTTTTGCTGAGGGTGCGAATCGACATTAATGCGGTAACCGGGTGATCAATTTTGTCCTCAAACGCCGACGGCAATCGGGCCGACGGCGAGTTTGTTTACAAATTGATGGACGCACTCGTTTCCCGATGAATAAAGCTGGTCACTTGGGCCGTCCCAGACAAAATGTCCATCATGAAGCATCGCCACTCGGTCAGATATGCGTTCAACTGTGTTGAGGTCGCTGGATATTGATATCGTCGTCGCCCCTAGCGCGGAAACACTTTCAGAAATAAATCGGCAAATTTCATTGCTCATGATGGGGTCGAGGCCAGCGGTTGGTTCATCCAGAAACAGTATTTCAGGATCGTTGGCTATAGCGCGGGCGAAACCGACCCGTTTTTGCATGCCACCAGAAAGGTCGCTGGGATAAAGATCGCAGACATCTGCCGCTAGCCCGACAATAGCGAGTTTCTCGACAGCTATTTCTCTGGCTTGTTCGTTTGGCATATCGCCCAGGTTGGTTTGGAGAAAACAGATATTTTCCCAAACCTTCAAACTGTCAAACAGCCCTCCATATTGAAACAAGACACTGCGGTGCCTTTCATAGTCGGTGCGTTCTTTCGTCGTCAGGTCGCGTAAATTCTGACCGTTGATCAGGATGGTTCCAGAATCTGGCGCAATAAGGCCTTGTAGGCATTTAAAAAACAGAGATTTTCCACAACCAGACGTGCCGATGATCGTTACGGCCTCTCCTTTGGTGATGTCGAGCGTCATATCTTTCAGGACATGGTTGTCCGCGAAACTTTTACGAAGCGCGGATACCTGAAGGATGGGTGGTTGAGCGTTGGTCACGAGTTCTATCTGAGTCCCAAGGTCTTCGACATTTGCAAAATAGCCTATTCCGCGCGGGTAGTGAAAGACGATTGTCAATTTTGTCCTTTATGCAAACAATACTCATATCGTCGGCAGTACCCGATAGATTCAGAGGAGTCGTCAATCGATGGTTTTGCAGCTTCTGCTCGGTGCAGGCGTCGTTTCCGTTACGATTTCAATGGCAGCGGCTTTTATCGGTGCAGCAATTTACGTCTTGCGTCGGTCTGTGTCCTGGTTAGGTGATCCGCCGCCCATTCGTAATACGATAATAGCTTTGACGGCAGTATCGTTGTGGCTGCTGATCGCTATTAGCGCCAGCGCATGGGTTTGGGCTGTCGTTTTTATAGGGCTCGATCTGTTTAAGACGATTGAACCCGCTCTATACTTCGCGGCTGCGACGCTGACCACCTTAGGGTACGGCGATATCATTTTGCCGGAACCCTGGCGTCTTTTGACGGGTATATGTGCCGCAAATGGCCTGTTGCTCTTTGGCCTTTGTGCGGCTTTTCTGTTTGAGGTTTTTGCCCGACTGCATGGGCATCGAGACACATCGCAAGATACGAATTAAGACCGGCGCTGCGTCATTAGATGGCAGCGGGCCCTACTGGTCGGCAGGCCTGTCTTCGACTGGCGCATCCTTGCGTTCGTTAGATTTTTCCTGCTTGGCGCGCTGCCGGTCTGCCTTTTTTTGCGCACGCGCTTTTTCGCGTTCGCGGCGCTCAAAGCCATAATTTGTTTTGCGGGCCATTGGCTTCCAATCATTAGGGAATAGCCCATTCTTAGTGGATCGATGCCCGGCTGTACAGCAAGCATTCAGGAAAGAAACAGAATCGCTTACTACGTTGTATCCCGGTGATAAGGAGCGCATAGTCCGGTCACCAAAAACGGATTCAAGCATTTTCCTCCGTTTTAGCTTGCTTTCTCCTTTCTCAAAAACATGACCATATTTCGCTTCGCGAGGAATGGGGGCTTGTTTCCGGTTATACCATTCGCTGTTTGAGCGATCTATTTTGTCCTAAGGAAAATCAATGAATAATGTTCCAGGAACGCGTAGGCGTTTAAAGAACGTCACAATTTTGGCGATAATTTTTGCGCTTTTCGCGCTACCCGCGAGTGCGACGACAATACCCAAGAATGCCAGTTCGAAATCCTTCGGCGGAGGATGGGAATGCAATCGCGGTTTCACCGAAGTTAATAAGACTTGTGAAGCTGTGAAGGTCCCGAAAAATGCGTATGCGACGAAGTCGCGATATGGGCGGAGCTGGGAATGTAATTATGGGTTC
>CALIBP010000088.1 GCA_938048165.1 uncultured Alphaproteobacteria bacterium
GGTCCTTGAAGAAATTGTCGAGTTCGAGCTGGAGATGTCCGTGGTCGTTGCCCGCAATGCCCAGGGCCAGATCGCAGCCTTTGATACCGTCGAAAACATTCACAAAAATCATATTCTCGCCATCACCCATGCGCCCGCCACGATATCCGATGCGAGCCATGAAGCCGCCAGCGCTATCGCGACCAAAATCGCCGAGGCGCTCGACATACAGGGCGTGCTGGCGATCGAGATGTTTTTGACCCAATCCGGCGAGGTGCTGGTCAATGAGCTGGCCCCGCGCCCGCATAACTCCGGTCACTGGACCATCGATGCCTGCAACACAGACCAGTTCCAGCAGCTCATCCGCGCCATCTGCGGCCTGCCCCTCGTTGAGCCGAAACGCTGGGCCAATGCGGAAATGATCAACCTGATCGGCGATGACATCGACAAGACACCAGACTATCTGGAAATGCCCAACGCCCATCTGCACCTATACGGCAAACAGGAAGTCCGCACAGGCCGCAAAATGGGCCATGTCACGATCGTTAAGCCGCTGGGGTGAAGCGGCTGATTTAACACGCCGCAATTTAGGAAAGTAAATAATTTCCGCCGGGGGAATTTTCGTCGAAAGCGAAAAATGGTGCCGCCTGGGTGACTTGAACACCCGACCCCCGCATTACGAATGCGATGCTCTACCAGCTGAGCTAAGGCGGCGCCGGTACCAGTATTATACCGGATAATTCCTTAAGGAAGGAATTCTTTGGTTTCTTGCGGGCTACTTACTCTGCAATCGCCGGGTCCGTCAACGGGGCTGATTAGGTTCAGTCAGATCCTCAGCCGGTTCCTGCGGGGCATCCGGGCTGCCCGGCAAGAGCAATTCCTGCTTGGGTGATATCGCAGACGGCTCATCGGCCGCCACATCCGACGACGCGGGAACAACCGGTAACGCTGGCGCTTCAGAGTTTGGTAGGGCGGTCGGGGCGTGTTCAGGAACCAGCCAGTCGAGCGTGCCGAGCGCGTCACAGCGGTGACAAACCGGTGTCCAGCGGGCACTTGCCGCGCCGCAATCACCGCAAATCCAGGCCGGATCCGGGGCGGCATTGGCCGCCCGCACCAGCCAGTGACGAACAGCATCAATGTCCTGATTTTCGCCCTCTTCGAGTTCTGCCGTCAGGCGACATACCCGTGACGGCGGATCATCGAGACCAATGGCATCAAGATGAGTTCGCGCCGCGCCCCAGATTTTTGCGTCGATCAGGGCCCGCGCCAGCGCTATGCGGCTTTCGAGGTGATCGGGATTTACCTCGCGCAGCTCTTCCAGCTTTTTGACGCGCGTCAACGCATCGGTTGCGTTGTCATCCCCTGCATAGAGCGCCGCCAGAGCGGGATGTGGTGAATGCGCCCAGGCCTCGCGGATCACCTTTAACAGACCCCGTGTCTTGCCGGCATCATGCATCAGCGAGGCACGGCGTACGATGGATGGTAAATGATCGGGCTGTTGCTTGTGGGCTTTTTCAGCGAAGGATAATGCGCTTGCACTGTTACCCGCTGTTTCAGCTTCAATACTGCAGCCCAGCAGGATTGCAGCGCGCAATCCATGACCTTCATTATCCTTGATCGCGCCGGTTTTCATGGCCTGATCGAGGGTCTTGAGAGCTGCCTGCCACTGGCCCTGGCGCACCTGCAAGTCAAACAGCTTTGTCAAAACCCAGGGCGTTTTTGGCTGAAGAGTCCGGGCCCGGCCAGCATAGGCCAGGGCGGCATTGGTATCGCCATCCCGTTCGGCCTGCATCAACAAGCCACGCAACCCCAGAAAGGCCGTTTCCGGGCGCTTGAGCATTGCGTCGAAATATCGGGTTGCCGCGGCCTCATCACCATTGAGCTGCGCCGCCTGCGCCGATAATAACATCGTCAAAGGGGGCTCGCCGAGGAGAACATCAGCCTTCTTTGCCTGGCGCCGCGCTTCATTCGCATCTCCAGCGGCCACCGCCACCATTCCTTGGGTCAGGGCTTTATAACCACGCTCCTGCTTGCCGCGTTGACGCGAATTGGAAATCGCCTTTGGCACCCGCCGGGCGCTCCACCAAAGGCGGTAGAGCAAGGCAACAATGACGGCAAACAGGATCAAACCGCCAAACACGACTGCCATATCTATATCGCCCCGGATATCGCCCCACGACAGGGAAACGGAGCCCGGATGCTCCGCCAGCCATACAGCGCCGGCGACGACCAGCGCTGCTAAAACGACAAAGAAGATTGTGCGGATCATCCGCCAGAGGCTCCTGATTCACCCACGCCTTTTAGAGCGTTTTGAAACAGCTGGGTAATGGCGGTGTCAACTGACAGGCGCCCTTCTGCGGCCTTTAACCAGTCCTGCGATACCTTTTGAGGATCACCGGTGAATTTTTTCACGATGGTAATTGCCGATTTGAGATCACCCGCCGCCAGCCGCAGTTCCGCCCGGGCAACCAATCCTGCAATGTCATCTTTGCGGGCGCCGGCTTCACCCGTCCGGCGGAACGTCACGAGCCTGGAAATTTTAAACAGCGTCTGATCAATCCAGCCTTCACCAGCCGGCGTATAGCTGGACCGAACAATATCACCCGACAAACGATCGAACTGACGTTGCAATATTGGTAAATCGGGGACGCCTTTGGCAGCGTATTTTTTCAAATTTTCCAATGCAGGCTTATGCGCCGGGGACGCACCCGCCAGCGCCTCGACCGTGGCCAAGGGCGCCGCAAATCCGTTTGCGGTGCGGGCAGACTCGCGAAGCTGGCCAACGGCCAGCAAGAGCGCATTACTTTTTCCCGGGCCCATTACATTGCCGGGCCGGGTTTCCAACGCAGCGATTCGGCCACCCAGATCCCTGATCAAGGATTGAAGGACCGTGTTCTCTTTTTCCAGAGATGCCATTTTACTGCTGGAATTTGCCTGTAACGCTGCAATAGCTTTCGCCGCGTCAGGCCCTGCCGACAAGGAGGTCAGGGCCGCGATTTTTTTATCGATATCGTTGAAGCGTCCGGCCAGCGATTTGACATCCGATGCCAGCACTTGTTGTCCGGCGTCGATTTTCTTTATCGCATCATTGGAAGCGCTAAAGGCCGTCGCCGAAACAGCATCCTTTTTCTTGGCCAATTCTGTCTTAACGAATACCAGGTCCTTTTCTACTACCGACATTCTTTTCGATAGGGCGTCGACACGTTCGGTGACAGCAGCCGTGCGACCAGCATCCATCACAGGGGATAGAAGAGTCTGCATAACTGTTGGCAGGCTCGGGCCCCACAATGGCCAGGCAATATAAGACGTCGCCAGAACCAACAGGAGAAACAGAACAGAGACAAATTTCCACGGCGCGCCATTCTTGACGATCACCGTTGTGCCCGCCGGTGTCCCCGCAGCAGATGCCGCTGCGGCCTTACGGTCAGTCTTGGGTTTAGCCGCCGAGGCGTTTTCAGCCTTACGGGCAGACTCTGGTTTTGCCGCAGGTGTCTCTAAAACCTTGCTGTCGGCTTTAGAGTCGGCCTTCGAGGCAATATCTTTTGTCCCCGATTTGGGGATATTTGTCTTTTCGTCTGTCACGAGGCGCCTATTCGTCTCTCAATGCTAAAAGCGTTTCTAGTAATGCCCGCTGATCGGGCGTCTCTGCAATCTCTAACTTTTGCCAGTTAAATTTCCGAATCGGCTGCGCGACAGACTCTGACAAGCAAATCACAGCCGCAAAAGCCAGCGCGTTATCCAACCCGGCCTGCGTCACCAGATTAGCAAAGGTCGTTGCCGTACGGTGAGAGAATAATAGAACAACGTCAATTTTGTGGTCAGCGAGTGCCGTAATTGCGGCATCAGACAGGGCGGGTGGTGTTTCGGCGCGATACAAAATCGTGCGTTGAATGGAAAACCCTTTCGCTGTCAGGGCACCTACTAAATCACCCGCAATATGTTCACCGGAAATGTGAACAAGCGTTCCCGCATCAGGGGAAAGGAATTCTGCAACCAGCTCGATCAACGCGTCGACATCTCCGCCCGCCGTCGAAACTTCCGGAAACCCTTCAGCCTCCAGAAAAGAGGCGGTCGTCTCACCAACAGCAAACACCTTTAAGGTTCGGACGTCAGTGCTTTGTGCCAGTGCAGCAGCGCCATTGGCGCTGGTTACAATGAACGCCTGCACCCCGTCTAACGGTATCGGCTGCAGATTGAATTTAATGTCGAGGAGAGGTTCAAGAAGGGAATCAAACCCTTCTGCCTCAACTAGTGCCGCCAGCTTTGCTGCCGCCGATGCATGCCTGGTGATCAGGACCCGCATTTTTGTATCAACCCAACTCGTCAAAAAAACCCGAGCCCGCTCGAGCCCGAAGATCTTCACCGACGGCAATACCGATTTCGACGGCATCATCGAGCTTGCCATCTCGCTGGGCAGCGTGGATCTCACTGCCATCGGGCCGTACGATGAGCCCGCGAAACGAAAGCGTCGATCCGACTATTGTCGCCAATCCACCGATTGGTGTGCGGCAGGAACCATCAAGCAAGCCGAGAAACGCACGCTCCGTTCGGGTCCGAATTTCGGTTTCCGTGTGGTTGATCTTTGCCAACATGTCACATGTCGACCTGTCGTCTTCACGGCACTCAATACCGATAGCGCCCTGGCAAACGGCTGGCAGCATTTCGTCTGGGTCGATAACCGCAGTGGCTCTGTCGAACAGGCCAAGTCTTTTAAGGCCCGCAACGGCTAAAAAAGTCGCGTCAAATTCTCCTGATTGAACCTTATCCAGACGGGTTTGCACATTACCGCGCAAAATATCGATTTGGACATCGGGCCGCGCGGCGAGAAGAAGTGCTTTTCGCCGCAGCGAGGCCGTGCCAACCCGGGCACCAACCGGCAAGTCAACGAGACCTGTAATCGAGTCATCGTGAGCGATCAAAGCATCGCGGGGATCCTCCCGCGGCAGCAGCGCTTTCAAAGCAAGCCCATCAGGTAAAATTGTCGGGACATCTTTCATGGAATGAACCGCGATATCAGCGCTGTTCTCAAGCAGAGCGTCTTCAATCTCTTTGGTAAACAGTCCCTTGCCGCCAGCGGACGCTAAAGAACCAACCTGGATCTTGTCGCCAGTTGTCCGCATCGGCAGGATTTCAATCGCGCCATCCTTTGCCAATGTAGGATGCGCTGCCGCCAGAATATCGCGCACCATACTGGCCTGTGCCAGGGCCAGTGGACTTCCGCGGGTCGCAATTCGAATTTTATCAGTCATCATAAAGCTGTACCGCGTGGCACCGATTTGTGGAAGTCCTTCGTTATCTGTGCGATAGACTGCCGCATAATGAAAATTCTCGGCATTGAAACCAGTTGTGATGAAACCGCGGCGGCCGTCGTTACCGACGATGGCGAAATTCTGTCCAATGTGGTGCGGTCTCAGCTTGAAGAACACGCCCCTTATGGTGGCATCGTTCCGGAAATAGCCGCCCGGGCTCATGTCAGTGCGTTGGACCATATTATTGCCGATGCGATGACTGAAGCGGGGACCTCTTTCGATGAGTTGGACGCCATCGCCGTAACGGGCGGGCCCGGTCTGATTGGTGGGGTAATTGTCGGTGTGATGACGGCGAAAGCCATTGCTGCCGCGCGCAATCTCCCATTTCTCGCCGTCAATCATTTAGAAGGCCATGCGCTGACAGCACGGTTAACGGACGGTATTGAGTTTCCTTACCTTTTACTTCTCGTCTCAGGTGGTCACACCCAACTCCTTATCGTTGAAGGTGTTGGCAAATACAGCCGTCTCGGCACAACAATCGATGATGCCATTGGCGAGGGCTTCGATAAAACAGCAAAGATGTTAGGGCTGGCCTATCCGGGTGGACCGGCCGTTGAGAAGGCAGCCATGGAGGGTAATTCGGGAAAGTATCCTCTACCTCGACCCCTGAAAGGTCGGGAGGGCTGTGATTTTTCCTTTTCAGGCCTCAAGACAGCTGTTCGAACAACCATCGAAAAGTGCCCTGCGGGTGCCCTGCTAGAGGCCGACATCGCTGACATTTGCGCCGAATTTCAAGCCGCTGTCGCCGATGTTGTCGGGGACCGGGTCTCTCATGCGCTTATCGAATTTAAATCCCGTCACCCAATTGGCGATACGCTGGTCGTTTCAGGTGGCGTTGCCGCAAATACCGCAATTCGATCAACCCTTTCGGACATCGCAGACTCTCAAAACATTCAATTCATCGCGCCACCGCATAATTTATGTACTGACAATGCTGCGATGATTGCCTGGGCGGGAATTGAGCGCTTGAAGCTCGGTCTAACAGATCAACTGGATTTCGCGCCCCGGCCCCGCTGGCCCCTTGACCCGGAGGCACCAGCCGCACCTTTCGCCGGAGTCAAAGCCTGAGACCAAACTGGCTGATTTTCGCGCGATAACGTCACAAAATTGAACATTTTGAACCACTTAAGAAGGTATTAACCTTCTAAGTCCCTGAAAAAAGGCAAAAGTGGGATGTTGGCATAGTTCTTGCTTTTTATTTCGTTGTCCACCGGGAATGTTTTGTTAACGGGCGGACGGTATTGAAAGCAAGATGATGATAGACGCACTGCACTTATCGAGAGTAAACCGCAGGTTTCTTGGGCTTTTAACCGCAATACTGATTGCTGGTTTTGGCATTTCATCTGCAACTGCTGTTCCCTTAAATGGCATCGGAAGCTTTTCCCAGCCGACCACCGTCATCGACTTTGAAAACTTCACTGTCGGCGATCAAACGCCGACGACAGCAGACGCGACAATTCATGCCGAGTTTCAAGGCTTTCCCTATCCTGACTTTACGCCGTCAGATGTTTACGTTAGATCGCAAGGTTTCGTTCAGCACGCAGGGATATTTGAGGGGCAATATTACGGGTTTAATGCCGTCGATTACGTCATCGAGTTCAATGGCCTGGTTCAGGAATTCGGCGTTGGAATTTTTGACCCTAATTTTGCCGGCAATGTTCTAATTGCCTACGACGTCTTCGGCAACGAGTTGGAACGCGTTACCTCCGGCACCGATGCGGAATTCCAGACCGGGCCTATCGGAGGTAGCTTCTCAACATTCGTTGGTTTTACGCGGGACACTGCGGACATAAAAACCATCCGCCTTTCACATGCATCTGCTGATGTCCTCGGCATCGACAACGTGACCTATAGCGCTTTGGTCCCGGCCACGGTCAATGACGATGTACCTGAACCAGGCACCGGCTTAATTTTTCTTGGTAGTCTTCTTGGTTTGGGTCTCCTGAAACGCCGGGGCCCCGCCTAAACCAGCTATTCTTTATCCGCTGCACAGCGGAACCCGACCATATCAAGACCATAGTGCGGACGGTTTCCGTGCCGATAACTGACACGCAAGCAATAGGGGTTGTTGCCCCAGCCTCCGCCCCGGATTGCCCGTTCATAAGGCACGCCAGGAAATCTATCGTATGTCCATTCCCAGACATTGCCCGCCATATCGAGCACGCCGAAGGGTGACGCATTTGCAGGAAATTTGCCAACTGGTGACGTTCTTAAATAACCATCCGCATCGTCCGGAGCACAGCATTTTATCCGCCCGAGATTTGTTCGATGAGGCTTTGACTGGGTTGGGCGTGCATCGCCCCACGGATAACGCCTGCCATCTGTACCGCGAGCCGCGAACTCCCATTCCATTTCACTTGGCAGACGCATATTCTGCCAGCGGCAATATTGTTCCGCATCGTTGCCAGATACCTGAACGACCGGGTGATTACCAAGCTGCTTGATCGAACTGTCCGGGCCCTGGGGATGCTTCCAGTCAGCCCCGTTTACGCGGGTCCAGCGCCCCCCCGGCCACACCCAGCCCCAGCCTTCTTTCGCACGATCCGTAATATAGCCGGTTGCCCTGGAAAAGGCCGCGAACTGGTCATTCGTAACTTCGAGCCGCATCAGCTGAAACGGCGCCACCGATACTGTCTTGGGTGCCTCATTAGCATCACCTTTGGCATCACCCATAACAAATGTGCCACCTGGAATATCAATCAGTGTCTGCGCCGTAGAAATCCCACTGGCCAAGAAGCCACAAACCATCAATGACAGAACGAAGAGGCGCATGGATAAATGCTAGGCCTTTAACGCAATGGCCGTCCATGGATTGATTGGGTGCTCAACCATATGTGAACGGGGTCTTTTGGCGGCGCGAATAGCCGACTAGACTAGTCGTGAATGAGAAAGGGCAAAGAGATGGCAGAGATGGATGTGAAGGCAACAGGTCGCGCAATTGTCATGCAACCCGACGACGGTAAGTCGTTTTGGCAACCAAAGCCCGCAAACGGACACGCCGACCCCAAGCTGTTGCCTGAGGATACGGGCTTCGCAGGTCTTTCCATGGGATTTCAGACCATCGCACCAGGATGCCATATCCGGGAACATTCCCACGATACTCAGATTGAGCTGCAGATTTGCCATCGGGGAAAAGGCCATGTGCTGGTAGACGGTACCCGCCACGAGCTGGTTCCTGGCACCTCCTGTTTTTTGGGCTATAACGTCAAACATGAAATATTCAATGATGGCGATGAAGAGCTTGTAATGATGTGGGTGATCGCTCCGGGCGGGCTTGAAGAGTTCTTTTCAACTATCGGCAAGGTACGAGCCCCCGGCGATTTAGCGCCTGAACCGTTCGACCGGCCCACCGATGTAATCGCTATCGAACGCCAGATGGGCATGCAGGATACAAAATGACTATTTCCTATATCGGTATTATCGGCGCGGGAGCCTGGGGCACGGCATTGTCGCAGTCGATCAGGCAGGCAGGCTGCGAAACTGTCCTTTGGTCCTTTGAGCCGGAAGTCGCGGAATCAATCAACAAGACACACGAGAACGAGACCTACCTGCCCGGGATAAAGCTTGATGCCGGTATTCGTGCAACGTCCGTTTTAGAAGAGGCCGCTGCCACAGATGCTGTCCTCCTGGTTGTGCCGGCACAATTTATGCGTGGTGTCACCAGCCAGCTTTCAGGCATGTTGGCCCGGGATATCCCGGTCGTGGTCTGTGCCAAAGGCATTGAACAAAACTCGGCTGCCCTGATGTCAGAGGTCGTTGCCGATACGCTCCCGGGAAGACCGGTGGCCGTCCTGTCTGGGCCAACCTTCGCTGCCGAAGTCGCAGCGGGTCTGCCTACAGCGATTACCGTAGCGACCCGCGACCAGGCTGTCGGTGACGAACTCGTTGAGGCGCTCGGAACCCAAAGAATGCGCCCCTATCTAAGCGACGATGTCATCGGTGCCGAAATTGGCGGCGCGGTTAAAAACGTACTGGCCATCGCTTGCGGTGTCACGGAAGGCCGTGGTTTTGGCGATAACGCCCGCGCCGCTCTGATTACTCGTGGCCTCGCCGAAATGACTCGCCTCTGTGTCGCCAAAGGCGGCAAGGCTGAAACCATGATGGGTCTTTCCGGTTTAGGGGATCTAACACTGACCTGTAGCAGCAGTCAGTCACGTAACTATTCGCTCGGTGAAGCGCTCGGAAAGGGCAACACGCTCGACGCGGTTTTAGCATCGCGTAACTCGGTCGCCGAGGGCGTGACCTCAGCCACCGCAGTCTCAACATTGGCAAAGCGGCTCGGTGTTGAAATGCCGATTACGGAAGCGGTTGCGGCAATCGTCAATGGTGACGTGACTGTCGATGCGGCCATCGAGGGGCTGTTGGCACGGCCTTTCCAGGCAGAAAGCACGAAACGGCGCTGATCAGCTATATCGGACGGAGACCAAGATGCAGTACTGGCTTTTTAAATCGGAACCCGGCGCCTGGTCATGGGATGATCAGGTCAAAAAAGGGGTGGAGCACTGGGATGGTGTTCGTAACTATCAGGCAAATAATAATATGAAGGCCATGAAGAAGGGCGACAAAGGCTTCTTCTATCATTCCGTAAAAGAGAAAGCGATTGTCGGTATCGTTGAGATTGTAAAGGAGCACTATCCTGATCACACCGATAAATCTGGCCGTTTTGGCATGGTCGATGTTAAAGCGGTGCACCCGGTCACAAACCCGGTGACACTCGCTGATATCAAGTCTGAGCCCGCACTGGAAAACTTTGCCCTGGTCAAACAATCGCGGCTTTCTGTTGTCCCGGTTGGCGAAGATGAATGGAAGATAATTTGCAAGATGGCAGGTGTTAAACCATGACACAGAATGAAATGGAAAAACCCAATATCATCGAAGACCTCGGAACCGACACCGTTCTGTGTGCTGTATCAGATATTGAAGACCCCGGTAGCAAAGGCTTTCGGGTCGGCAGACGTGAACGGCTTTTTGTTGTCCGCAAAGGCGATAATTTCTTTGCCTATATGAATCTATGCCCGCATCAGGGCACTACGCTCGACTGGAGACCCGACGCTTTTCTAACAGTCGAACAGGATTACATTCTCTGTGCGACCCATGGCGCGTTCTTTGAAATCGAAGACGGAATGTGCGTGGCAGGGCCCTGTCTGGGCCGTTCTCTCGCCCCGATTAAAATCCGGGTCGAAGACGGCAATATTCTGCTTGATTCTTAAAGTCAAAAAAACCTCCCGCGGGGAGGCAGGAGGGCACAAGTGGGGTGGGCACTTAAACAAACACTGAAAACCCAATTCTATTCCCTCGCTAACGTCATTTTACCGATCACTGATTTCCCCCAGTCTTGCTTGCGCGCGAGACTCCGATAATAATCCGACAACAAAGTTGCCGGTTGCCAATGCGACCCAAAGAATCCAGGGGAGATCAGACAAATGTCCGACCAATCACTTTTTCCGGTGCCTGACGAGGTTGCCAAAAACGCCTTCATCGATAACGACAAATATCTCGAAATGTATCAGCGCTCGATTGATGATCCTGAAGGTTTCTGGGAAGAGCAGGGAAAACGGATCAACTGGATCAAGCCATACACCAAGGTCAAAGACGTCTCCTACGCGCATGATGATGTCCATATTAAATGGTATTACGACGGCACGCTAAATGCCTGCGCCAACTGTATTGACCGGCATTTGTCGACGCGCGGCGACCAGGTCGCCATCATCTGGGAAGGCGACGACCCCAAGGATGACAAAAAGCTTACCTATAACGAGCTGCACGAAGAGGTTTCCAAATTCGCCAACGCGATGAAAAATCTCGGCGTCAAAAAAGGCGACCGGGTCACGATCTATCTGCCAATGATCCCCGAAATCGCGGTCGCGGTTCTCGCCTGCGCCCGTATTGG
>CALIBP010000089.1 GCA_938048165.1 uncultured Alphaproteobacteria bacterium
GTTGTCCGTTTTCATCGACGACGATACTGGTGGCACAAATTAGGTCAACTTGCGGGTAGGGCCAAAGCTTTTCGTTGATCATCGCATCGCGGCTGAGGACATGCCCATAGAAACTGTCGAGTCCAACAGCGGCAGCGCCGATTTCGGTGGCCATGCGCATGCCATCCCCGACGCCAGTGCCAGCATTGCGGCGTTGGAGTTGCGAAATATCGCACCCAATATGTTGCTGCACATACTCGGCATTTGCCTGAAAGCCACCATCAGCAATGACCACGGAGTTGGTAGAGAGGGTTTCTGGCCCTTGGTCTGTGGGTATCTCGACACCCGTGATTTTACCGTCCTCAAGCAAGAGTCTTTTGGCACGTACACCCCGTCGCAATTCTCCACCTCGTTCTGTCAGGCGTTGGCCAAGTTTTCGGAGAAGCGCGTTTGCGCCACCACCTTCCCAGTCGAGGCCAGCCCGCATTTCGCGGAGTGGCGATAGCATCGGCATGTGATCTGTGCGTCGCGGGTGATCTTCAAAAGCAGCCCCTTGCTCTTTGAGCCAGTCGACTGTTCGGGCGGCATTCGCGCCAATGGCCTCCGCCAGGTCCTTACGGGCGATGCCATCAGTGTTGTCGATGATGGTTTTCGCTAGCTTAGAGGGTTCCGTCCAGGGCGTTTGAAACGCGACGTGCAGTGAACCGGTTGAGAATCGTGAATTGCAGCGATAAAGATCTTCGCTACTGGCCTCTAAAACAACTGGTTTTAAACCCAATTCAGCAGCGCGATTTGCGGCGGTCAGGCCGGCAAAGCCAGCTCCTATGATGATGAGATCGAATGACATTACTTACTCGGTGAATATAAAGGTGGCGCCTGCAGCTTCGGCGGCGGGGACTTGTATGGCATGACCAGTGCTGGTGTAGGGAACACTGTTTTTGGTCAAAAATTCTTTGGTATTGTTCAAGCTCAGCGTTCTTATTTTTAGGGCGGCGGCATAGGGCGTGGTCGGGGCTTCTATAGAAAATTTGCGGCGCAAGGTCTCTGCTGTCGCGAGAACAAATTGTCCCTGCCGCAACGTGAAGCGCCATAGGTTACGCTCGTGATGAGCTGGTATTCCGAAATAGCATTCGTAGCGGCTCGCAACTGTCGCCGGATCATCGACGCAGACAATGAGTTCTTCGAGAGCGATCGCGCCATTGGGGTGTGTCATATAGCGATCCTGCCACAGATAGTCCGGCGTTAGGTGTTCGATGGCGAGCACCCGCCCTTCCGGCATTTCTTCCGGCGGCAGGCGGACCAGATTAAATTCAGCGGTACGATCACCTTCCGGCGTGTCCAGTGATCTCGCGAGACCATGCACCCCGTTTGCACCAAAACCTTCTGCAGCAAGACGTTTGGCGACACTGGCGCCATCTGTACAACCGAACGCCAGGATGTGAATGCCTTCGTAGCGCGCCAAAAATTCTGGAATTTTGTTGTCATAGAGATTGGGATCGATGACCCCCATCAGTTCAAGATAGCCCTGTTGCAACATAATGCAGCGATTGGCGCAGCCCCATTGCACGACGTCTCCACCCGGCGTTAATGCGCCTGAATGCTGTGAAAGCGGTGTGAGGCAAAATCCGAGCCGTTCATAGACGCTTGCCGATAGATGGAGATCATTCACCATCACCGCAGCGTGGTCGAGAACATCAATTGTGTCTGTCTTTTTGTCGGTCATGTTTCTGCTGCTTTGTTGGTCCTATCCTGCTCAATTTGCACGACTATCGAAAGGGCGCATATGGTGTAAGGCGATAAATCAGGCAGGAGCAGCGAATGACTTACAGTTTTCGCGATTTGGTCGAGAAATTACGTCAGCAGGGCCATATTGAAGATATCGAGAAACCGGTGGATATCCGGCATATCGCAGCGCTCGTCGATAAATCTGAAAAGGCGCTCGTTTTTCACAATGTGAATGATTACGCGATGCCGGTTGTTTCAGGCATCGCCAATGGTCGCGAGCGCATCGGCGCCGCCTTTGATTGCGCCTATAGCGAAGTCTACAAGCGTCTTGATGTCGGGCTTTCCAACCCCATCGAACCGGAAACGATTAATGGAGGACCGGTCCGCGAGGTGGTGTTGACCGGCGAAGATGTCGATCTGTTTGAACTGCCGGTGCCGCTGTTTTCGATCCATGACGGCGGGCCGATGATCACAGCAGGGGTCACAATTGCGAAGACGGAAGAGGGTTCACTCAATGCCGGGATCTACCGGTTTCTAGTCCGGGAAAAGAATCTTACGGGCATTGATATCGTCACGCCGAATGATCTCCAGAGGCTCGCGCTCGCCGCCTTTCGCCGCGGTGAAGCTCTGCCAATCACAATAAATTTAGGGACACATCTTGCGGTAAATATTGGCGCGACCTATCGGGCACCGCTGGGTTTAAGCGAGCTATCTATTGCCGGCGGTATGGCGGGAGAGGCTGTGCGGCTTACGCCGGGAGAAACGAGCGACGTACCTTGTATTGCCGATGCAGAAATTGTCCTTGAGGCGGAAATCCTGCCAACTGGCTGGACGAAACCGGAAGGGAGGTTCGGAGAATTTACCCGGCTGATGGGCGGTCTCCACTGGAACCCCCATGTCCGGGTCAAGGCGATCTCAATGCGCAAGGACGCGATGTATTATGCGCTGCATATGCCGTGGGAGGTGATACTGCCAGGCGCGCCTAATCGCGAGGCGGCGGTACGGCGCGCGTTCAAGCTCGCTAATCTTGATCTGGTTGACGTGAATATTACCCCCGGGGGGTCGTGCTATTTCCACGCGGTGGTGTCGATCCGCAAAAGGCCGGGAGACGCCAAGCACGCTATCATGGCGGCGCTCATTGCTTCAGACATCAAGCATGTTGTTGTGGTCGATGAGGATATCAATGTTTTCAATGGCACTGATGTCGAGTGGGCATTGGCGACGCGGGTTCAGGCAGACCGGGATATTGTCACCATTCCAGATTTGCGCGCTAAACCGCTTGATCCGAGCCTGCGGATTACACCTGGGATCACGCCGGTGACCACCAAATGCGGCATTGATGCTACCATTCCGGATGATCTACCGCGCGAGCGATTTGAGCGGATTGAATATGCTTATGCAGATGAGCTCGATCTTTCGACTTATATCGGGACAAGCGATGGCTCTTCGCGACCTGCCGCAGTTGTCGATATCAATGATTTGGCGTTGCGCATCAAAGCTATCCTGGAAAAGGAGCCGGTTTACTTTGCCGCCTTGTCGGAAACCTTTGAGGTCGAGGGTTTTAAAGCATTGTCGAGGGCGTTGGGTGAGTTACATGCTGCGGGTGCGTTGTGGCAGGATGCAAAAGGACGTTTGTGTCTGGCCGATTCAGAATTCGCTGCGGAGCCACCACCGTCTATTTGATCGGTCTTAAGCTATTCAGCGAACCGTTTTTTCAGCCAGTCACGCAAGGTTTCTATGGACGCTTCTCGGGCGGCCGGATTAGATCCAATGGTTACTCTACGTTCTTTTTTTTTCCATTTCGCATTGCGGCTAATTCTGGTTCTGACTCGCAGTTTCGGATGGTCAAAGGCGTGGTAGGCACCTTTGTAGGCGACATATTGCGCGGGAAACCCATCCTTGGCGGCTTGTCTGATCATCTGCATGCAGGGCTTGGGCCACGTCCAATTGTCAGCGAGTCCAACAAAGACCAGCACCGGCACATAGGGCTTAAAGCGTTTGTTGACCCGACGACGGAGCGTAATGCAGCCTGGGTAAAACCCTGCAATGGCTTTGAACCGGTGACCTTCCCCAAAATACTCGACCTTGTTCTCTCTCGCACCTGACAAAGCGGCCATGGCACCATTAGACCAGCCAACCAAAGCAATTTGGTCTTTCTCGACGAAAGACTGTTTTTTGAGCCAGGCGAGACCCCCATAGGCATCGAAGGGCCGATCATCCAGTGAATGCAACGGGCGCTTCCGTTTACTGCACATTGTCCGGAATCCTCGCGGCGTAAACCCGTCGACAGCGAGGACAACGTAGCCCCAATTCACAAATCGTTTCACCCAGGCGGCTGAATTGGTCTTCATTTTTCCCGATTTTGTATAGAGGCCGGAACATCCATGCATCATGACAATCGCGGCATGCGGTCCATCAAGTTTTGGCCGAAATAATTCGCCTCGAATTTCGGTTTCAGCTGCATCGAAACTCTTGAAGTGGACCTCTTGCCCCTCATTGGCCTGTCCGGAAAGAGGTGCCAAGCATAAGAAGGCAATAGCGATTATTTTCTTAGATAGGCGCATGATATTAATCGCCGTCGGTGTTCTTCGACGAGCTTAGCAACCAACCAAAGACAATCGTTGCCAAGACGGCACCGATCAGCTGTGCGGCGATAAAACCAGGTATGTCTTCGGGGCGAATGCCGGAAAACGTGTCGGTGAAACTTCGGGCAATTGTAACTGCTGGATTGGCGAAAGATGTCGACGAGGTAAACCAATAGGCTGCTGTAATATATAGTCCCACGGCGTAGGGAACGGCTGATACCCGGAACCGGACGCAGCCCAATATCGTTGCTAAAAGCCCAAAGGTCGCAACGATTTCTGCGATCCACTGAGCGGGGCCGGTACGAACGCGGGTCGAGGCTTCGAGCAAAGGAGCCTCAAACATGAGGTGCGCAACCATGGCCCCGGCCACTGCCCCCATGATCTGAACAGCAAAGTAAATAACCGCGTGTCCTGGATTGATTTCTCGTCGGATTAGAAAAGCCAGGGTGACGGCTGGATTAAAATGAGCACCGGAGATCGGGCCAAAGATCAGGATCAGGACCATAAGGATTGCGCCGGTCGCCGCCGTGTTGGCGAGCAATGCCACACCGGTATTCGATGGTGATAGCGTTTCCGCCATGATTCCGGAACCGACCACGGTCGCGAGAAGAAAGGCGGTGCCGAGGAATTCGGCCGTGAGCTTCCGCGCGGTGTCAAAGTTATCCATTCAACTAACCTATTTTTTATTTGGAAAGAGTAAGTTCTTCCGGCTTCATTTCGTTTAAGCGTTTGTGCAAAGTCGCTGAGTCCAATGAGTCGAAGGGCAATTTCAGAAAAGCTTCGATTTGCCGTTCGATCATCCCATAGACTTCAGCAAATAGCGCCTTGTGACCGGCCTCTGCACCCTCAAAGGCAGCGGGGTCAGGAAAAGGCCAATGCGCCGTTGTTGGGTGACCAGGCCAGATCGGACAGGTTTCACCCGCGGCGTTATCACAGACGGTGAAGATCAAATCCATTTGTGGCGCGCTATCTGCGGCGAATTCGTCCCAGCTCTTTGAACGGGCCCCGTCGAGATCGTAATTAAGCCCTGCAAGCAGGTCTACTGTGAGAGGGTGAATCTGTCCCGAAGGATGGCTTCCGGCGCTGTATGCATTAAAGCGATCCGTACCAAGACGGTTTAAAATGCTCTCGGCGATTATGCTGCGGGCGGAATTGCCCGTGCAAAGAAATAGAACATTATAGGATGTCTGGTCAGTCAATTCAGGCGACTTTCTCATTCTTTTTGGACTTGATGATAGATGACAGGTGTCCATACCCCTTGGGGTGCACTGTAATTCGGCATCACAGGATTTTCCATATGAATGAAGCGTTGCAAGCGCGGGCTCTGTAATCGGGGCTTGCGTCGGCGGTCGCAAAATATGATATATTATAACATTCGGAGTTTCTGGAGTATTCCATGGAAAAATCAACCCAAGGCGCTGCCAATGACGCTCAGGTCATCGCACCATTTCGGTCGCATGCCCATGACCATGGACAATGTGTCGTGGAGGCAATTGCTGCAGCAGAATCTCGCTGCGAAAAGGACGGATCAAGCTTTACACCATTGCGGCGTCAGGTTCTTGAGTTGGTTTGGTCCAGCCATGAACCGGTCGGCGCCTATGAGCTCCTAGAGAAACTAAGGCGCAGCCGCCGTAAAGCTGCGCCGCCGACGGTATATCGTGCTCTCGATTTTCTTATGGAGCATGGGCTCATTCACCGAATTGAATCCCTGAATGCTTATGTAGGGTGTGGTGATCCGGAACGCCGGCATGGTGGACAGTTCTTAATCTGCCGCGACTGCCAGTCGGTGGCGGAGCTTGATGACAGCGCGATTGATAAGGCTGTGGCACGCCGTGCCGATGCGCTGGGGTTTGATGTTCAGCAGCAGACTGTGGAGATTATCGGGCAGTGTGCGAATTGTGTGTCCAGAGGTCGCAATGACAGATAGTGAGCGCCAAACGGCGCTGATTCGTGCAGAAAATTTGACAGTTAGCCGCGGTGGGCAAGCTGTTGTTGATAATATCAATCTGACAGTTGACGCCGGTGAGATCGTTACGCTGGTTGGGCCCAACGGTGCCGGTAAATCAACCTTGATTCGGGCTTTACTCCATCTCATCGACAGCGATAGCGGTCGCATCGAACGGGAACCCGGCGTGACCATTGGCTATGTCCCGCAACAGTTGGAAATTGATCCGACGCTGCCATTGGATGTTCGGCGGTTTCTAAGGCTGGGTGCGCTGGTCTCCCTTGAAGATATGAACCGCGCGCTCGAAGAAGTTGGTGTTCCCGAGGTCATCGATACGCCGATGCAAGGTCTGTCCGGAGGCGAGACGCGGCGTGTCCTCTTGGCCCGTGCACTGCTCCGCGACCCAGACCTGTTGGTGCTGGATGAACCAACTGCCGGTGTTGATTTTGGTGGACAGGCGGAGCTGTAC
>CALIBP010000090.1 GCA_938048165.1 uncultured Alphaproteobacteria bacterium
CCGGCACCGCGATGCCGACCAACGGCGTCAATTTCGTCAATAAAGATGATGCAGGGCGCATTTTTCTTACCCTGTTCAAACATATCCCGGACCCGAGATGCGCCAACACCGACAAACATTTCAACAAAGTCAGAACCCGAAATCGTAAAGAACGGCACATTGGCTTCACCAGCAATGGCACGGGCCAGCAGCGTCTTACCAGTGCCTGGCGGGCCAATCAGCAATACACCTTTGGGAATTTTTCCGCCCAAACGCTGGAATTTCTGTGGGTCGCGTAAAAACTCGACGACCTCCTCAAGTTCCGTTTTCGATTCATCAATGCCGGCGACGTCTTCAAACGTCACGCGGCCGGATTGCTCTGTCAGCTGACGGGCGCGCGATTTACCAAAGCCCATCGCTTTGCCACCACCTGACTGCATCTGACGCATAAAGAATATCCAGACGCCAATCAGGAGCAGCATGGGGAACCATGAAATCAATATCTGGACCAGTGAAGGTGACCCATCATCGGTTGGCATCGCCTTGATCACGACGCCCCGTTTGGTCAGCCGTTCCACTAAATTTGGATCATTGGGGGCATAGGTCACGAAGCCCCGCCCATCGGTATAAAATCCAGAGATGTTGTTGCCCTTGATCGTCACTTCGCGAACCTGCCCATTCGTAACTTCAGCAAGAAAGTCCGAAAATGGGATTCCGACTTGGCCACTGCGACCGCCAGGCTGCTGGAACAAGTTAAACAGCGCGACAAGCAATAGACCGACAATTACCCAAAGGGCTATGTTTTTACCAAAATTATTCACGTCTAGAATCCTCGATCCGCTTTGCCACAGTCCTGCGGTAGCGTCGTAAGTTTAAATGATTACGCCTCTGTTAAATACATAGTGAATGCCAACAGTTAAACAACTGGAAAAAAGGCATTTGTAACGGGCCGATTAGGCAAATAATCAATCTGTACTCTCACTACGCTAGCAGGATTGCGCGCCAAACGTCCATAGCCTAGGTGTGGAACTCTCACCAGCCCGTATCGATCCCATACTGACGGCAACGAGCGGCGAACCGCTATATTCAGCCCGTTGAGACCAGATTTTGTCAGGTTTTTGGCAGTTTCCCGTGAGAAATCATTCCCTAAAGCCCGAACAAAAAAATCTGTTCTTCTGGATTTTCCGGCCAGTGACACCGAAATTCGAAACCGATTATCCCAGTCCAACCATCCGCCGGGTGGCACTTTCTGGATTGGGCAACGCGCCGCCTCGCGCACAATCAAAATATCGTCTTTATTTTGAATAATCCGACACCCGGCCAGAGTACGTGCTTTAAAATGGCCATTTCGACGAATATCTGCCAGTAAATCGTCCACTGCATACCGACGGGCGGGATACCAGTTCCCGCCTATAGTTGCCAGCAATCGTTCGAGAACACGTCGGGCAATTTCCCATTCGCTATCAATAAAAGCCGCACTATCAACTCGGGCATAGCCCATGCTGCTCACTTCAGCCGAACTTGCCAAAACCAGCGCCATTTGGTTTTCCATTGTTTGCCTCACCTGAGCAAGACGGCGAGCGGTGCCGCCCAACGCAGCTGGAGAAATTTTCTCGACTTCCAGAGCTGGCATCAAATTACGCAATCTGACCCGGGCGTAGGCGGGGTCCTGATTCGACGGATCCTCAACCCAATCAACACCCCGGCTCTTCGCCACGGCCTGCAATCGAATTCGCGAAATATCGAGGCATGGGCGTAATAAGCGGATATCGGCTGTCTCTCTAATCCGAGCCATCCCCGCGAGACCATCAGCGCCAGTTTGCCGCCCCAGGCGATGGAGCATCGTTTCCGCCTGATCGTCCTGATGATGGGCAAGGAGTAAATGCAGGATACCTTTGCGACGACACCAACCAGACATCAATTCATAACGTGCTTTGCGAGCAGCATTTTGGATTCCAGAGGCAGGTTGATTGTTCTTCCAGCGCAAGATGGTGCCAACCACTCCCAAAGCCTTGACGCGCGATTGCGCTAGCTTCGCTTCACCCGCCGACTCTGAACGCAGCCCATGATCGACAGTTACGGCTACGACATTTCCGCCACGCCGTTTTGCCCAACGGGCGGCGAGCAGAACGAGTGCTGTGCTATCGGCACCGCCGGAAAAGGCGACAGCAATTTCGGGATTAGGCTCGAAGGGGCCTAGCGGTGCCATGAGATCAGAAAATTCCCGCTCACTCAGAGGAACAGCATTTTCAGCGGTCATGGTATTTTAGATGGCGCTTGATGGATTTATCGACGGCACTTCGCGCGCTTACGTTCACTCGCAAGACGGCGTTTTACCGAACTCTCCATTTTTCGGAAATTTTTTGCGAGTCTGGAATACGTCGTACAGGCCTCGCGGTTCTTACCCAATCTGGAGAGCGACATACCGAGATTCAGCAGCGTCGCTGGTGCTTTCTTACTTTTTGGATAGCGTTGAAACCCTTCCGCAAATGAAATGGCCGCCTGCTCAAAATTACTACGAACATAATATGTCCGCCCAAGCCAATAATGCGCGTTAGGGGCCAGGCGATGCTTCCGGTTAGCGTCAATAAAATCCGTTAAAACGCGTTCCGCCGCCAAGAAATCGCGTTGTTTGACGATCAACGCATGAGCCCGGTCATATTGTTGTTCGGGTGTTTCCTGCGCTGCTGCTGGCACCGCCGCGACCTGGCCTCCCGATTTTGGTGGCAATTGGGTTTTACTACCAAATGGTCTGACGCCCCGATCCGCCCCCGGAAGATTGCTGGCTTTCGGCAACGGTGTCACACCCGTTGACGATGGCGGTGCACCCGTCGACGCAACAGGGGCTTGCCCGTCATTCCCCGCCGGAGGATTGCCGCCCTCAAGCGTTTTTAGGCGGAATTCAAGATCGGTCGACATTTTATCCAGCCTGGTCTGTAACTGGGATACCTTGTGATTGAGTTCCTCATTGGCGCCGGTCAAACGTCTAATCTCGGATTCAAGTTGGGTATTACGGTTCGAAAGGCGGGCCATTGCAGCGTTGGGTGCCACTGCCGCAGAGACCCGAGCTGCGCTCGGTGGCTTGCCCTGATAAACATGTTGCTGCAACGTCGTCAGTTCAGTCTGCATCCGCTGCAACCGATTGATCAAATCCTGTGAGTTCTGCGCCTGCACCGGGGACAGGACAAAGGTGCAAGAGAACACCACCGCTGCCACAGAAAATTGTTTGATCCAAACCGCTCTACGCGATGACATCATCATAACTCAGTTCCGCAATTATCGCCGACTGGCGTCATTTCATATGCCGCCAGTCTTTCCGTCACTAATTTACCGTCGTTACACTACGCCGGTTCTTTGACCACGCATCCTCTGCAGATCGTGCATCAACCGGGCGTTCCTTACCGTAACTAACCGTTTTCACCCGGTTTTGATCTAGCCCAAGAGCAACAAGATAGTCGCGAACCGCTGTTGC
>CALIBP010000091.1 GCA_938048165.1 uncultured Alphaproteobacteria bacterium
GGGCTGGCTAAAGCCGGTGATGGCGGATATTTCGATGACGCAGGTTTCCCAATCGGCAGCGGCTGGACAGAGGTCGAAGGCCCTGATGTCGGAGACGATAGTGCGTATGCACTCGAAATCACTGGCGACAGCATGATGCCCGTATTTCGTCCCGGAGATATGGTAATCGTTTCTCCAACATCACAAGTCAAACGGGGCGACCGAGTCATTGTAAAAACAACTGACGATCAGGTTATGGCAAAAGAGCTCATCCGCCAGACCAAACGCGAAATTGAGCTAAAATCCGTTAATGACGACCACCCCGATCCCGTTTTCCAGACCTCGGAAATCCTGTGGATGCACCGCATCGTCTGGGCAAGTCAGTAACCGAGATCCTGTGACTGACCCTGCCAGCGATACGGAAAATCGAACGGATTACTGGAAAAACCGCAGTCCTGGCTGGACAGAGGCCGCCAGTGCAGCAAAACCGAGTGACGACACATTTAATCTCCGCTTGATAGAAGAAGTCGGCATTACGTCCGACATGGATGTCCTGGATATTGCGTCGGGAACGGGTGACCCGGCGATTACAATTGCGGGACGGCTCGAAACAGGATCGGTAACCGCCTGCGACATGACACCGGAAATGCTGACTGTCGCGGCCACAAGAGCAACCAAACTATCGATATATAATCTTCGCATTACAGCTGGCAACATGATCGCCCTACCCTTTGCCGATAGCAGGTTTGACGTCGTCACCAGCCGCAATGGCCTGATGTTTCCTGACGACAAAGTCGGCTGCGCCCGCGAAGCACTTCGGGTGCTGAAGCCGGGTGGAAGAGCGGGCTGGATGGTTTGGGGCCCTATCGAAGCAAACCCGACCTTTCTCGCCGTCAATGCTGGACTTGAGAAATATTTTGGCGAAAAGTTCCCACCGCGCTTGATCCGGCACAATCTTGGCGCTCCGGGATTGCTGACCGACGTCATTACACAGGCCGGTTTTGCGAGAGCCGAAGAGGTGGACCTCAAACAGGAACGTCTCGTTAAACATGGGGACGACTATTTTCGCCGCGCTGTTGCCCGCACCGCCCCCCACCGCATCGGAAATCTGTCAGAGACAGAATGGTCCGCACTGCTTAATGATGTACAAAACGCCTGCGCCGATTGTCGGGACGGTGATATTTATAGAATCCCAATCGTTGCCCGTCTCGGCATTGGCTCTGCCGCACCATAGGAATTAAGACATGAGCCCAAGCGACAAAGATCTATGGCAGGAACGCAGCAAGGCCTGGGCGGCTACTGCCGTTCAGGGCATTTCCGCCGACGATACCTTTAATCAGATGATCATCGCTGAGGCCTGTATTCAGGCTGGCGAGAGAATTCTCGACCTGGCTTCCGGAACGGGAAATCCCGCGGTCAGCATTGCCCATTCTATGAACGGCCATGGTAACGTTGTCTGTACTGACCTCACGCCGCGAATGCTCCAGACGGCGAGAGAACGCGCCAGAAATCTCGAATTAGGAATAATGCTATTTACCGCTACCGATATGGCGTCGCTCCCTTTTAAGGATAATCAGTTTGATGCCATTACCTGCCGTTTTGGGATCATGTTTCCGAAAGATAAAGTCGCGGCGGCACGTGAAGCGGCACGGGTCCTAAAACCTGGCGGGCGCGTCGCCTATATTGTTTGGGGAGCCTATGAAGAAAATCCCCCCTTTTATGTCTCCCGTCGTGCCGTCGCCGATTTTTTCGGGACGGAAGAAGGTGCCATACCTGAGCGCCATAGTTTGAGCACCCCCGGGACGTTGCAAAAAATTTTACAAGAGGCGGGGTTAGAAAAAGTAGAAGAACGGGAACTACGGTACAAAAACAGGGTCGACGACATTGATGACTATGTCACCCTTAATCTAAAACGCAGTTTTGTCGAAGAAACCAAAAACCTGACCGCCTCAAAGTTCTCCGCATTGAAAACAGCGGTCATCCAGGCATGGCAGCCATTTATTGAAGACGGTGTTTTACAGGTGCCTAACTATGCCCGGCTGGGGCTTGGCTGGAAAACCGAATAATCGTTAATCAAACAACGCGTCAATATCTGCTTGGTTCAAAGCCTCGGCTTTCGCCTGCGGGCCATTGAGCAGTTTTTCGTCCTCGGTAAGTTCTTTTTCAGGCTCCAACTCAATCTTATCGAGTTCATCTTTGCCCCAAAGTTCATGAAGGGCGGACACCCTCTCTTCAACATAGCTGACCGATTTAGAAAGCTGAGTAACTCGCTGACCGGTGAGGTCCTGAAACGCACACGCTTCAAAAATCTCATTGTGACCGTCAACAATTTTTTCAATGATGGCTGACTGTTCATCATCACTGACGAGTGCCTGAAGTTTCTCAATCGCTTTGTTGTTTTTTTCGACGGCGCCCATGATTTTATCACTGGCATCAACCGTTGCTTCCAAAATGCCATCAAGCTGTTTGCTCATCGCCTGGAACCGATCATGATCAGAATCTTTCTCAGGCAAATTCAGGGCCGCGATCTCCATGCGCACCTTGTCGACATAAGCGAAAAGCTTTTCCAGATTTTCTCCCAAGAAGGCCGGATCAAGATTTTCTTTTTTGGCGCTCAACTTGCTCAACGCTCATACTCCCTCAGACAAACAGATGCGCTTCGTCCACCCTGCAAGATCACCGCCTGGAGGGATGCCGGGACAAATAGCTCCTGTTATCCGAAAAACTTACGCGACAATTATTACCAATGCCTTGCCAAGAACTGACAAAGATCAAGAAAACTGGAGGAAATTTTGTGCCTGAATGGCAGAAAACCAGGGAAATTACCCGCCGGAAATATCTTCACCGGCAAGAACCCGGCGAATCAGGGCCAATGTCTCTTGAACACCATAAAGCGCGATGAACGACCCCATCCGTGGACCTTGTTCACGGCCCAACAGCGTCTCATACAACGCTTTGAACCAATCCCGCAGGTTTTCAAAGCCATGCTGTTTTCCGACTTCATATACCTGGTTCTGAATATCACCAGCGTCTGTACCCTGATCCATTGCCTCGAGCAAAACGGCCAAATCTTCCAGTGCCTCGCGTTCCTGATCATTCGGGGCGCGGTAAACTTTCTCAGGCTTCACAAAATCTTGATAGTAATGAATCGCATGCTCGACCAATCTATCCAGAATTGGCGACGTTTCTGGCGTTGCATCGGGGGCGTATCGGGAAATGAAGCCCCACAGCACTGATTTATCATCGGTGTTACAGGCGGAAGCCAGGTTCAGCAAAAGCCCGAACGTAACATGTGCCTGTTCCTGCGGCGGGGTGCCGTTATGGATATGCCAGGCTGGGTTTTCTATTTTCTTGGCATCCTCTTCCCCATCATATTTTTCAAGGAAAGTAAGATAGTCATCGACATGCCTTGGGATAACATCGAAATAAAGCCGTTTCGCCTTGCGCGGCGAGTTGAACATATAGAGCTGCAGGCTCTCCGCCGGCGCATAGCGGAGCCATTCATCTACTGTCAGCCCATTACCACGCGACTTGGATATTTTCTCACCCTTGTCATCAAGGAACAGCTCGTAGGTGAACCCTTCCGGCGCGCGGCCCCCAAGAATTTTGCAAATGCGCGATGATAGCCGCACGGAATCGATCAGATCTTTGCCCGACATTTCATAATCAACGCCGAGAGCCGTCCAGCGCATCGCCCAGTCAGCCTTCCATTGCAGCTTGCAATGACCACCGGTGACCGGCACTTCGAGCGAGCTGCCATCTTCGAGACGGAAAGCAACCGTCCCAGCGTCAACATCATGAGCGATTGCCGGTACTTGCAAGACCGCGCCTGTCTTGGGACAAATCGGCAGGAACGGGCAATAGGTCGCGCGGCGATCCGGTCCCAGCGTTGGCAGAATAACCTGCGTCACCGCCTCCAGGTTTTTCAGAAGATGTAATAAGGTCGCATCAAAACGGCCTTCTTTGTAGCACTCGGTCGCGCTCTGAAATTCATATTCGAATCCAAACGTATCGAGAAATTCGCGCAGCCGGGCATTGTTGTGATAGCCAAAACTCTCATGCGTGCCAAACGGATCAGGCACAGCGGAAAGCGGTTTTCCCAAATGCTCGGCCAGCATTTCCTTATTGGGCACATTGTCTGGAACGCTGCGCAGCCCATCCATATCATCGGAAAAAGCAAAAAGCCGCGACGGAATATCACTCAACGCCGTGAAGGCCTGACGGACCATCGTCGTACGGACAACCTCACCAAACGTGCCAATATGCGGCAAGCCAGATGGGCCATAACCGGTTTCAAACAGGACATAACCCTTTTCCGGTGTCTGACCATTGGCGCGTTTCAACAGCTTGCGGGCCTCTTCAAAGGGCCAGGCGCGGGCATCTTCAGCCAGATTCCGTATCGTATCCATCATCAACCGGTTCTTAATTTCCAAATGGCGCGAGAACGTAGGCGCGACAGCGTCTCAGGTCAATGAAGAAGCTTAAGCACTGCAGTTGGTATTGCGCCCGAATCCGGCTGATCCTGTATAGTCTCGCCATGGATGCTCCCCTGCCCCTTCAGGCCATCGAACCAGCCCGGTCACGCCACATTATTGTGTCGGGCCTGACCGATGCGGTGATCCTGTCGCCAGATGGTGAGCTGCGGCACATTACCCCGGCGGAGGCGGGCACCGCGCTCAAATCAATGTCGCCACCGATCCTGTGCCATGCGCCAACCATTGCCCGCCGATTGCGGCTGTCACCCTTCGCGGCGCTGGATATTCTTGAACTATTTGCGTTTGTCCGACCTGCCCGGTTTTGCCTGCCAACCCCGGCGGGTATTGCCACCATCCTCGATCTCGAAAAGCCGCAAACCCTGGAGGAGCAGGCGCATGCGTTGAGATTAGCCGTTGAAATTCTGCTTTGTGAACTCAATGAATATGATCCGCGCGATGAACCCGACGCCCTGCCAGTGGCACAGGCGATGCAGGATGGCGGCTGGGGCTGGGGGCCAATCGTCACGGCAAGCCTGCAACACCTGACCGACCCTGAAGACATGCCGCGACCACGCCGCGGACTCGATGTCTGGATGCGACTGCATAGCTGGGCCGAGTTTGCCCCCGAACCACCTCCGGAAAGTCACGCTGTCACGGATGCCGAAACCCGCACACGGCTCGCCGAACTGGTTGGCCATAATGCCGAGGCGCGCCCGCAACAGGCAGACTATGCCTCTGCGGTATCTGCTGCGTTTGCGCCGCGGGCTGTCGCGGACACGCCCAACGTCGTTGTTGCGGAGGCCGGTACCGGTGTCGGCAAGACGCTGGGCTATATCGCCCCCGCCAGCGTCTGGTCAGAAAAGAATGGCGGCGCGGTATGGATCAGCACCTATACAAGAAACCTGCAGCGCCAGATCGATGACGAGCTCAACCGGTTACATCCCGACCCCGAGGTCAAAGCGCGACATGTCGTGATCCGCAAAGGCCGCGAGAACTATCTGTGTCTTCTGAATATGGAAGAAGCGGTTGGCCGCAGCCCAACCCGTCCAGCCAGCGCCATGGGTCTGGGACTGCTCGCGCGCTGGGCAGCAAAAACCCGGTCTGGCGATATTGCCGGTGGTGATTTTCCAACCTGGCTCACTGATCTGGTGGGGTTCCGCGACACGGTTGGTCTCGCCGACCGTCGTGGCGAATGCATCTATTCTGCCTGCAGCCATTACAGTAAATGCTTTATCGAGCGAACCGTGCGGCAGGCCCGCCGAGCCGATATCGTTGTCGCCAACCATGCGCTGGTGATGACCCAGGCGGCCCTGGGTGGACTCGATGACGGCAATGTCCCGACCCGGATGGTGTTCGATGAAGGGCATCATCTGTTTGATTCCGCCGACAGCGCATTCTCGGCA
>CALIBP010000092.1 GCA_938048165.1 uncultured Alphaproteobacteria bacterium
CCACCAGCACAACCTTATGCTTCCACTCTTCCTTTTCAGTGAAATCCACAAATACATAACCCTCCATCTTTTCTTGCCCGAAGATGATTGCCTGCGAATAACCACCGGATCGCTGCAGAGTGTCAGCAATTGATCTCCTCAATTCCGGTATCGAGTTTATCGGCACCCCAGCCGCCGAGGCAGTTTGAGTGGAGCTGTCAGTAGTCGATTTTGGAGATGACGACGAGTTGGCGAGCGTGACGGCAGGGGGTTTTGTATCAGTCGCCGCGTTGGATTGTGAAGCGTTCGCAAGCTGGTTGGGCGCCGCTGGCATTTGATCCGCAAAATCGGCTATCTCCGCGAGAGTCATTTGTTTGGGGCTGTATTTGAAACTGAAGATGAACTTGCCCCGCTGCGAATGTTTGCCTCGCATGAAACATTGTTCCTTTGACGAGCATGAAAAGGCAGATTTGAGTTCCCCGCCATTCAGACAGTTCAGTTTAAATGATCCGGTCCCCTGATTATTTCTAACTTCCCCTGCGCATCGGTCATCCTTGAACACCATCATCATGTCGATGCTTGCCGAATCTATATTCGACATTATGACAATGACTTGTTCCTGCTGTTTCGGGCTCAGGAATTTGATGTCCATGAAGGTGGCAGTTTTATTGCCCTGCAAGAATTCCTCGATGCTCATGCCGTCATTTGCGAAGGCGGTATTCGAGATGCAGTGAAGCAGGAAGGCTGACAATGCGAGGGCTTTCGCGATTTTCAGGCTGAATATTTTTAACTTTGTCATTGCGTTTTAACCCCGGGACTTGGTTGCCAGATGGTGCCACAAAATTATCTGTGATGACTCTAGTGAACCAGCACTATGTTGCAGATACGAAAAAAAGTGAGGATTTCAAGTGGCCGCTTTCGCCTGAAGCGCGGGGCTTGGCACCAGATTCCGCGTCCATCAGTATAAACGCATATTCAAAATCGCATGCCCGCCCGTACCCGTTATCCCGCCCGCAGTCAGACGCATCCCGGTTGGGCATCTGTTCTCGGGCATCTGTTCTCTGGCATATCCGGTGTTGCATATTTGTCTGGCAATAGCGTCGCTGGTCGCAATGCCATGGCAATAGGCGCCAGCATTCTATCAGTCACTGGATGATCAATCGCTTCCACAGCTGGTGCTGAGTTTGCTTGTGCTTGCCGGTCTCAGCCGTCACCCGATGAGGTATGCCCATCTTAATGAGCCCGACCGGGATATCTGGACAATCCCCGGAGGGAAAATGAAGGGCCGAAAGGGGAAGACGCCAAACTTCCGCGTGCCCTTATCGCCGCAGGCCTTGAACGTCATAGAGCTTGCAGGTCAGCAACAGCGGGATGGCTACATCTGGTCAGACAGGCGCCGGATCGCAAAACCGTTTGAGAACATTTTCGGTGATTTTCGAAACATTATTGTCACAATCATTCCAGGTCATGGATGTTGGCCATGCAATGGACCCGGCAGACCAGACAGCGCCATTCCCCTGCGTGGCAAAAATCACCATATCCGCCCGTACAAGCCCATTCTGGCCGCCATCCAGCGCTCTGGTCGTGGTGATGAATTCCTCACCGCTTAAAAGCCCGCCTTTGTCTATTCCATGACTTGTGGCAACCACAATCGCATCATGCGGAGAGCCCAGATGAACATCAAACCTGTCGATTTCCAGGCCCACGGCACCGCCGCCGCGATACCCGAAGTCACCGATTTTCTCATCATCAACACCGTCAAAGATAAAGCCGACCCTTTTGTCGAATGAAGCTGTTGTTCGCTTATAGTAGGTTGACCTTACAAACAGGGTTGAACTGAAGCCGACCCCGACAAGGCTTTGCGGGGGCCGGCCACTGCTACGCCACAGACCGCCCGGCTCACCGGTGCTTGCCAGGTGATGCTCCCCGGGCTCTCCCTCCCAGGTGCGGACACCGGAATTGCCGCGCCGGTTTTCCACGACGCCCGGCATATTTTCCGGCCACCCGATGCGCCAGTAAAAACCGTTGCCACCAAGATAAAGATGCCGCCCACCATGTTCCTGAAATTCATGAACTGCATCCCACATCGGGGTTGAATAATATTCAGGATGCGAAGCCGTGATGATCACACGATAGCGCGACAGCAATGCAGCGCCATGTTCATGAAGCTCTTTGTCGGTGGCAACTTCATATCTGAAATTCTTTGCTTCCAACCATTTGATGATGTGCGTGTCATTCACATAATTGAAGGTATACAGGCCCGGTTTCATGTTCAGCATCGGGCGCCGTTCGCTGACATGGACAACTCCGGAATTGTCGCTGTGGGTGTCATAATGTGACAGGCCAAGCTCGCGATGTTCGTTCAGATACATTTCCTCTTCGCTGATGACCATCGGCGCTTCATAGAGGTTTTCGGTGTTGTGACTGTCGAACTTGATATGGGTGTTGGCATAGGACAGATAGGTTGCGGTCGGCGCGATAAACAGAATATCAGCCGCTTCCGGCTTGCCGGTGGTCTCTTTGCCAGAGTTTTGCTCAGGTCTTTCCGATACGAAAAACGCAACATCACTGGTGCATTGTGATGTGGTCATGCGGGCAATGTAATATCCCGATCTTGCGTCTGCCGGGATATTGATCTTCCTTGTGGTTTCCCAGTGGCAGTCTGTCAAATCATCATCATGGAAATGGATCGCCGAATACTGGTCCGGGTGATGAACCCAGCTTTCTGTATTGCCCTTCCACCGGTGGCCTGTTGCAGCACGCATTGGACCGTTTACCAGAATCAGATCGCACCCTTGCATGCCGATATCGCAGGCTGTATTGCCGGATTGGTTCTGGCTGAAATCCCATTCGCAGATTGCCACTTTCTGTTGCCAGATTGCGGGGCTGTCAATCTTGCCGTTGAAATGATGTCTGGTACTGGAAAGGCGGGTGCCGGTTGCGTCTTTGTCCCCGGTTCCGCTGGCAGCCATGATCAGCGGCACATTATCTCCGGGCATCAGGTGTTTCCTGTCAAGGTCACCCTCCGCCCTGTCGGTCTCATTCAACATCCCGGGCTTTATCTGTCTTTCATATGACAGGGACATCTTATGTGTCTGCAGGTTCACAGCCAGACAGACTTTAATCCATCGGCGCTCGAGAAGTGCGGTGCCACAGCAGACTTCATCGGTGCCATATTTCGCATACAGCCTGCCTTGCCGGTTGATCCCGATTTCCAGACCATCCCACGACAGGACTGTTTGCAGCCCGCCATCCACACAAGTCGGCCACAGATAGGCGGTAAATTCAAATGGGATAGACCAATCGATTTCCGGTGTTTTCAGGCTCAAGGCATAGGAGCCTGCATTGATGGGCTGGTGGAAGATTTCAACATCCGGGTGGGCGCACCACTCCTGCGTTTCAAATTCGGCACCGGGGCCATTGGGGTCTATGTCGGCGCAGATCACACGGAAAATTCCGATATCGCACGTGGCAGGCCCGTTACTTGATATCTTGAGCTCGGTTGTTCCGCCGGGATGAACTGAAAGCGGCTGGCAATAACCAAGAATATCGGTGGGCCTACGCATCATGGTTGCTATCCAGAATGACGTCGTGGCCGGTCAAATCCTTCCACCGGCGTTTGAAAATGTCCCACTCAGCCTCGGCGATGGATGAATAGACTATGTTATCGACAATGGTTGGTGGAATGCCGCGTTTGCCGCTCAGGCGGCACAGGCGAAAGGACTCAAACGGTTTTTCCACCAGAAGGGCATAGCGGCCCTGCATGGGCGTGCAGCGCATTCTGTCGAGAATCTGCTGTAATTCGGTACTGTAGGGGCCGCGCGGGTTCATCTTGTATTCGCGCGCCAGATCCATGGATCGACCATCGAAACGATAGATTGCATTGTCTGCGTCATAAATAATCATCTGCTATACGCCCTGACAGGCATTACAAGCCTTTCCTGTGGTCAGTCTGTGGTCATGCCCGGTATGCGGAACATGGCCCCGCTATCAGGATACAGGAAACCCAGCACCTCCGGAATGGCGCGTTCATCCATCGCCCCGTCTTTGTCAAAAGCCGTGATGATGCGCTCGGCCAGTTCAGGAATGATGATATTATCGGTAAAGATACGGAACTTGTCCTGCAGATCTGATCGTGACATCGGATTCAGAGGGTCGCCATGCGCATCGATGATGCATGTTTCATATGTGCCATCAGGTGTTTTGATCGTGACACCCGAAGGCGCTTTCTTGGGAAACATGGCTGTTAGATCGGGTTCGTGCCTGACTTTGATTCTGGCGGCCAGTTCCTGCACTGCCGGATCGTTGAAAAGCTCATCGGCGATAGGCATCAGTGCTTTGGGACCGTGAACCAGTGCCGCAGCGATGCAAAAAGGTACCGAGAATTGTGCTTCGGCCTGCGAATGCGGGGTAACCTTGTTATCAAGCTCGAATGCACGCAAAAAGGTGGCGACGGTAACGTTGTTAATCTGGCTCACGGGTATTGTGTTTTCCGCCTGCAGCCTCAAAGCACCTTCGATTGCTGCATGTATCCAACGGCAGCATGCATAGGGTTTAAAGAACAGGCCGTCGATTGCCCATGAATGTCCAAGGTCTTCAACCAGTATGTCGGCATCATAAAGAATACCGTTATCAAAAGTGTCTGGATAACCTTTAAAACCTTCGCGCGCCAGCAAGGCCCCTGTGATGCCGGCATAGGTCGACCAGGCGATGCTTTCCTTGACGTCTGAACCGGCAAAGCCATGGAAAATGGCCGAGGCGTTTCTGGGGGCATGCTGTTCGGCAATCAGGATTGCCTCTGTCATCTTGGCAGCGCCGAAGCCATTTAATCTGGCAAATGTCGCGGCTGATCCCGTGCCACTCCAGCGCCCGCTGACTGTGGACTTATGATGTTCAGGGTTGCGCGCCAATGCGATGCGGACAGCCGCTTCATAGCCAAGAATTATGCTGGTGAGAAATGTTCTGAAATCTGCATTTGCAGCTTCAGCTGCGGCAATGGCCGCACTGATCACAGCAACACCCGGGTGCCCGGCTGCCATGCGGTGCCCGTCGTCAATATCCAGCGCGGTTGCCGCCATTGCATTCACGCTGGCTGCGGTAACCGGATTGGTATGTTCATGGGTGAACCAGATGCCAGCCTTGCCGGGACCGGCAAACTGCATCAGGGCGCGGCGCATTGATTGATAACTGGTGGAATGAAGGCCGGCTATCGCAGCGCCAAGAACATCAAGCACGCAATCCATTGCCCGCGCATATAAACGCTCAGGGATATCATCTTGGGTGGTGGTGACAAGAAACCGCGAAAGCGTATCGACAGCGCGTTCAGACATGGCTGAAACGGCTGATGTGATCTTTCAGCAGCCTGATACCGGCTATCATCAGATTGTCGATTGACTGATCCGTGTACCATGCCGAATGCGGTGTCACGATGACATTGTCAAGCGATAGCAACGGATCATCAACGCGTGGCGGTTCCTGATGGAATACATCAAGGCAGGCGACACCTATGTGCCCGGATTGCAAACCCTGCAACAGCGCATCCTGATCAATGATGCCGCCACGGCTGCAATTAACCAACACAACTCCGGGTTTCATTTTCCGGATATGTTCAGTGGTGATGAAGTTTCCGGTCATATCATTCAGCGCCAGACTTGTCGAAAGCATGTCCGACTGACGCAAAACCTCATCAAGCGGCATCTGTTCAACAAACGAGGCAGGCGCGATCTGACTTCGGTTCCAGCCGATAACCCGGGCACCAAGCGCATGCGCAACACGGGCAGTCTGAAGCCCGATACCACCAAGTCCGATAATGCCAAAAACCGAACCACGAAATTCTTTCGTGCGGGTGAGCTGCCAATGCCCGTTGCGCACGGCCTTGTCCATCGCGGGCAATCTTTTCAACCCCGACATGGCAAGTGCAACCGTATGTTCCGCAACAGCATGGTCGCAATAGCCCTGCACACCTTCAAAGGGAATGCCTGCCTCACGCGCATGATCTAGGTCGCCATGTGTGGCAATTCCCGTTGAAAGGTAAGCGATCGATTTCAGCTGCGGGCATGACTTCATCACATCGGCGGACATATATCCCATATAGACAAGCACGTGGCGGCGATCGCCTATGCGGCTGACAAGCTCGCTTTCGGACCGGACTTCACCATGGATCACCTCCATGCCGGGGCACAGATCGACCATCGCCGGCGTCAGTCGGTCGCTCAGGACCCCGTAACAGTCGATAAAGGCAGGTGTATCCGGCAACAGATTATCCCACGACCGAGAAGCTGCTCTCACGGTTAATTTCCCGGTTGCGTGAGAAAAAGCGCAGATCCAGTTCATAGTCCATGTTTGGCAATGCAAAGCGCATGGGATCGTCGTCATGGTCGTTCCCGTCTTCGACATAGTCAATCAGGTCGGCCATCATCATGCCCACAACCGGTGCGTTCTTGAATTGATTGCCACTTGTCCCAATCGCCATGTAGAAACCGCCAAGGCTGGATTTATCGTAAATGGGTATCCAGTCATCCGCGACATCATAGAGGTCGGCGATCCCCTGCACATTGTTGGGGATGCCCATCGACGGGAAGCGCTGCGCACCGCGAAGCGCCTGAAGCCTTGCCTGGTCGGTGACCGAGGTTTCATAATCGTCGGGATCAACCCATTCCAGCGGATCACAAGATGGCTCTTCACTGCCGATAAGAATTTTATTGCCGATTTCCGGCCGCCAGTAGCCACCGATATCGGCATCCGAACAGATATAGCCATTATTCTCAAAATCAAAGTCTGCCGGTGCCGGCACATGTGCGACCTCGACACGAAGCGCCTTGGTCTTGATATTCATCTCGTCTTCAACACCGGCCATGCGGTTGATCTTGAAGGAGTGAGGCCCGGCGGCATTGACCACAACCGGCGCCGTGAACTGCCCCTTGCCTTCGACCTCGACTCCCGTGACGCGGTCTCCGTCACTGGTGATGTCCGATACCGATGCGCCCATCAGAAATTCCGCACCATGCCTTTTCGCGGCTGCCTGAATGTTCTGCGTTGCCAGCCCCGGATCATTGATGAATCCGGCTTTCGGGAAAAACAGGACATAGCGCAACTCACCATTCTGGCTGCCGAAACCGGCATCGCTGAGAGCCTTTGGCGGATGGAAATGGCCGGGATTCACTATGGGGAGCTGAGCCCGAAACTTGGAGGGTGTCCAGACTTCGTAAGGAATGCCGATTTGATTGGCAATCTCCTCCAGCTTGATCCCGTATTTATTATCCTCAAAACAGGTGTAGCAGCATCCGACTTCCCGGTAGCTCGCCAGATTGTCATCAGCGGCCGCGCCAAGATACCCTGTCCAGTCTTCCCAGAACGGGTAATTGGCCTTGGCCAGCGCAGCGCCATTCAAGGTTGAGTAATGGGTCCTGATGATAGCGCAAGAATTCGTCGTTGACCCGGCGCCTGCAGTGACATTCCTGTCTATGCAGAGAACCTTTTTCTTGGATTTTGCCATCTCATAGGCAATGGCGCATCCAATGATGCCGGCGCCGATGACAATTGCATCATATGTTTGTGGCATGATGTTCAACCCCGAAATATATTGCAAATATATTTAATCAATATAATAGTAATCGAATACACGCAAGCCACAAATAAACATCCCATTGGCGTCACGTTTTTCGCATGGCTACCCTGCTTTTCAGAGACCGCTTCCCATGACTGATTATTCGATTCTGAGCCTGGCAAAAAATGCGCTGAACGGGCAGGCCGGATGGGCTCCAGCCTGGCGAAAGCCGGACCCGAAACCCGAATATGACGTTGTCATTGTCGGCGGTGGCGGGCATGGGCTTGCAACCGCGCATTATCTTGCCAAAGATCATGGCATCACAAATGTGGCGGTGCTGGAGAAAAACCTCATAGGTTCCGGCAATGTCGGCCGGAATACAACGCTGGTTCGCTCCAACTACATGCTGGACAGGACACTGCCATTCTACGAGCATTCGCTCAAGCTGTGGGAAGGCCTGTCGCATGACCTGAACTACAATGTCATGTTTTCCTCGCGCGGCATTATAAATCTTGCCCATTCGCCGGGTCAGCTGGATGTATTCAGGCGCCGCGCCAACTCGATGCTGTTGAATGGTGTCAAAGCCGAGATTCTGAGCGCTGCACAAATTGCTGAGAAAGTTCCCGCCCTTGATGTCAGTGATGCGGCGCGTTTCCCGGTTCTCGGCGGTCTTTATCAGGCCAGAGGCGGTACCGCCCGGCATGATGCCGTTGCCTGGGGTTTCGCGCGAAGCGCTGACCGTCGGGGCGTTGATATCATCGAGCAATGCGAGGTAACAGGATTCCTGAAAAAGGATCGCCGGATTGTTGGGGTGTCCACATCCAGAGGTGAGATCAGAGCAAAGAAAATCGCAGTCGTTGTGGCCGGCAGCTCAAGCCATGTTCTGCAACAAGCCGGCCTGAACAATCTGCCAATTGAAAGCCATGTTCTTCAGGCCTTTGTCAGCGAAGGGCTTAAACCTGTTCTTGATGTCGCCATAACCTTTGGTGCCGGTCACCTTTATATCTCGCAGTCCGACAAGGGCGGGCTGGTGTTCGGCGGTGACCTTGATGGCTATAATTCCTATGCGCAGCGCGGGAACCTGCCAGTTGCAGAGGATGTGGCAACCGCGCTTCTGGCAATGTTTCCAGCCTTCGCCAAAGTCCGCGTGCTTCGCAGCTGGGGCGGCATTATGGATATGTCCATGGATGGACAGCCCATTATTGATGTCGGGCCTGTTCCGGGTCTCTATATAAATTGCGGGTGGTGCTATGAGGGGTTCAAGGCGACCCCTGCATCCGGGTACACCTTTGCCTGGACCATCGCAAATGACGCACCGCATGAACTGAATGCTCCGTTCAGCCTGTCACGTTTTCAAAATGGTTACGTCCTTGATGAAAAAGGCCGTGGGCCGTTTCCCGGGCACCACTAGGAGTTGGGTTTATGATCATTGATTGCCCATGTTGCGGCCCCCGGCCGGTGAGTGAGTTTTCCTATATCGGTGATGCCGAGGTGGAAAAACCTGATATGCAAGCCCCGGTGGCAGACTGGGTAGAAGCGGTCTACACACGCACCAACCCGCGCGGCACGCATCTGGAACATTGGCAGCATCTTCATGGATGTCGCCAGTTCCTGAAGCTGCAACGCGATACACTCACCCATGAAATATTTGCGGTCGAACTTGCAGGTGTATACGCAAGCGGAGCAGGCGAATGACATCATTTCGCATCGACAAGCCGTCAGTTGTGGATTTTGAAACACCTGTAAACTTCACTTTTGACGGGCATTCCTATCGCGGCTTTGCCGGTGATACGGTGGCATCGGCGTTACTTGCAAATGGTGTTTATCTGTTTGGCAGGAGCTTCAAATATCATCAGCCAAGAGGTGTTATGGGTGCGCATGTTGAAGAGGCAAATGCACTGATAACCATTGGCAGGGGCGCACATGCCGAGCCAAACCTGCAAGCGACCACGATACCGGTTGCTGAAGGTATGGAAGTGTTCAGCCAGAATCGGTGGCCGTCACTCAAGCTCGATTTGCTTTCCATCAACCAGCTGGCGGCACCATTACTGTCAGCCGGTTTTTACTACAAGACTTTCATGGGCCCCACGAAAAGATCATGGATGTTGTACGAACCGTTCATCCGGCGTGCCGCCGGTCTTGGCGCGGTGTCAACCTCGGCTGATGATCAGGCCTATGAAAAGGACCATCGCTTCTGTGATGTTCTGATAATCGGCGGCGGTGTAACCGGTATAGCTGCCGGCCTTGCCGCAGCGCGTTCCGGGTTGCGGGTCATGCTTGTCGATGACCGCAATGTCTGGGGTGGCCAGATGGCCGGTGTTGACGATGATCTGTCCGGGCAGCCACTTGATCAATGGATCGGTCATTCCATCAGGGAATTACAGGAACTTGGCGCAGAACTGCTTTCCCGCACAACCGTGTTTGGTGTTTATGACGGGCATGTCCATGGCGCGGTGCAGCGGCTGGCAGATGTAAGCAGCCATGATGGCGTCAAACGTCCCTTGCAGCGGTTTCTCAAAATTGTTGCAAAGCATTCGATCCTCGCTACAGGCGCGTTTGAAAACCCGATGCTTTTCAAGAATAATTCGCTGCCCGGTGTGATGCTGGCTGATACAGCACGGCATTTCATGGACCGTTTTTCAGTCGCATGCGGTAAACAGATTGTAATCTATACCAATAATGACAGTGCGTATGATGCTGCCCGCAGGCTGGCAGAAGCAGGGCTGAATGTTACAACCCTGATTGACACTCGCCCGTCGGTATCGGCCGCGTGTCAGTCACTCGCCAGACATATTGGTGCTTCCCATCTTGTCGGGTGGCAGGTGGAAAAGGCCCATGGACGTCATAAGGTCAAGGCCGTCAGCGTCTGCAAGATCGATGATCGGCGGCAGAAACAACGGATCAGCAGTGATTGTCTCGCTGTATCTGGCGGCTGGAATCCGGTTGTGCATCTGGCCAGCCATATGGGCATGGCGCCAGTCTATAGTGAACCGATGGGGGCGTTTATTGTTGATCCCGACAGCCTTCCTTGCCATTGCCATGTGGCAGGTCCCGTAGCCGGATCTCTTGATCTGCCGTCATGTGTGAATGGCGGGTTTGCCGCTGGTATAAAAGTGGCGCAGCAGCTTGGTTCAACGCCGCCTGATCCTATTGAAGCAACTGCCATGCACGGCTTTATTGGTGACTGGCCGATGAAAGCCGATGTGGAAACATTGTCCGAAAAGGTCATGCTCGATTTTCAGAATGATGTGACCCTCGGTGACATCAAACTCGCCGTGGTCGAGGGATATTCGGCTACCGAGCATCTGAAGCGTTACACGACGCTTGGCATGGGAACCGATCAGGGGCGCACATCAAATATCAATGCCATATCGCTTCTCACCCAGCTGACCGGTCAGCAGATAGAAAACATACGCCCCACCAGATTTCGGCCGCCATTCACACCGATAACGCTTGGCGCGCTTGTGGGTCACCATGTTGGTGACCACGCACAGCCAACACGCCTGACACCAATGCATGACTGGCACGCGGCGCAGGGCGCTATGATGGTTCCGGTAGGTTTGTGGTGGCGGCCAAGAGCCTATCTGAAACCCGGTGAGACATTGCGTGAGGCCTATATCAGGGAAGCAGGGAATGTCCGTGAAAATGTGGGGATATGCGATGTGTCCACACTTGGCAAGATCGCCGTGCAGGGACCTGACGCAGGGGTTTTTCTGGACCGTGTCTATACCAATAATTTTGCCACACTGCCGGTCGGAAAGGCACGCTACGGTCTGATGCTTCGCGATGACGGAATGGTTCTTGATGATGGTACAAGCTGGCGGCTTGGTGAAAACGACTATCTCATGACCACCACAACCGGCGGGGCCGGTGCTGTAATGCAGCATCTCGAAAGGCTGCATAATCTTTATTGGCCCGACCTTCGGGTCAGCTTCGTGTCGGTGACCGGGCAATGGGCTGGCATGTCGGTCGCCGGGCCAAAGTCACGCCAGGTTCTTGGCAAGGCATTCAGCGGCACCGACTTCTCCGATGCGGCACTTCCAATCATGGGGGTCATGTCTATACAGACCGCATCCGGCACCATACTGGTCGCGCGCCTTTCATTTTCCGGCGAGCTTGCCTATGAGGTTTTCTGCCCTGCTTGCATGGGCACGGAAATCTGGTGCGATTTGTTATCGCATGGTGCTGATTCTGGCATTCAGCCCTACGGCACCGAAGCGCTTGGTGCGCTTCGCATCGAAAAGGGGCATGTCGCAGGCGGTGAGCTAGATGGCCGGGTATCGCCCTATAACCTGCGCCTCGACGGCATGCTGTCGAAAAAGAAATGGTTTTTTGGCAAGCCGTTGCTGGAGCGGGACGGGCTTTATGGTGATGATCAATATCGACTGGTCGGTCTGATCAGTGAGGACAAGCAGCCGCTTCAGGCCGGCGCTCATGTGGTTTTTGGAGACAAGGCCAGCCCGGGCCCGTCACAAGGCTGGGTGTCTTCGGTGACATACAGCCCGTCACTTGACGAGGAAATCGGCTTGGCGCTGGTGAAGAAGCAGGCGCTTGAGAAAGACACCGGCATGTATGCTGCAAACCCGGTTGCCGGAATTCACCGCAAGGTGCGGATAGTGTCGCATCATTTTCTTGACCCTGAGGGTCATCGCATGCGGCTGTGAGGAGATGGTGATGTCGGCAGCAGAACCCAGGAAGCCTGTGACACCCCTGACAGCAGAGCCCGGCAAGGCGGAACTGCAGCAGATCGGCAACAGTGATGTTGCGGCGCTGCGGCTTCCACCTGGCCGGTTCCATGTCGTTACTGCATGGCCTGAAAGTCTTGATCTGTGCAGCAAGGCGTTGTCGCGCCTCGGGCTTGGGGTGCCGGAAAAGGTTGGTGATGCCATTGTCACAACTGAGGGCAGCGCTATGCGGGTCGCGCCGGGAAGGTGGTTTTTCGATGGTCTGGATCCAACGCCGGCAGCAGACGGGTCTGAAAAATTTGCCGTCACCGACCTGTCGGATGGCACGGCGATGTTCAGCATCCATGGCGAAAAGGCCACACGACTTGCACAAAAGCTGATCATGGTTGATCTATCGGGCGACACAGCTGCACCTCCGAGGGTAATGCAAACCGGCAGTTCGCATGGTATCGGGCTGACAATGCTCTGGTCAGAACGCAACCAGTTCAAGCTTTTCTGCGAAAAGTCATATGAAAGAGATTTCTGGCACATGCTGCAGGCCGAACTTGCCGAATTCACCATTGATGAAACAGCGTGATCACCGCATCTTGATGAGCAGGGAGTATGCAAATGTATGAAGTTGAGTTCCCGCAATGGGCGATAGATCGGAATATCAGGAATCGTGGCCGTGAGCATGCTGTGATTTCGATCGAGCCTGCAAAGACGGCACTGATCATTATCGATATTCAGAATGCCTGGGTAGAGCCGGGATACAGTCCTCTCTATATCGAGGCTGCGAAGGATATCGTTCCCAATATCAACCGGCTGTCAAACGTCATGCGCGCGATCGGCGGCCATGTGGTGTTTACCCAGCACTGCTGGGGTGAATGGCCTGAATTTTTTGAGATGTTTTCAAATCAGGCGTTTCATGATGAGGTCATCGAGAAAACGCAGGTGGGTACGCACGGTCATGCCTTATGGCCGGAACTTGACGTTGCGGATAATGACATCATGGTCGTCAAAACACGACCAAGCGCCTTTATTCAGGGATCATCGGACATGGATGCGGTGTTAAAAAGCAAGGGCATCGACACGGTGATCATCACAGGCACGCTTACAAATGCCTGTTGCGAATCCTCGGCACGCGATGCTGCAGCCCTGAATTACCGCGTTATATTCGCTGCCGATGCAACGGCGACAAGAAACGCGCAGGAGCATAACTCAACGCTTGTCAACCTTGGTCAGTATGTTGCGGATATCCGCTTTACCGATGAGTTGGCAGGCTTTCTTGAAGGTCAGGCAAGCTGATTTCATCTGCTACTTCCTGACATGTGCCAGTAACCGAATAACCCGATGACCCAGTGTGTCCCGGTGTCCCTGTATCGGGGCCGGCGGTGCCTGCCTATGACTGATTTTCAGCTTCACGCTGTGGCAGGACAAAGACAGCGCTTGCATCTATGTCCAACATCACCATGTCGCCTTCAGATGGCTCGTGATTGCTTTTGTTCGTTGCCGCCGTAACGCTCAGTGTGCTGCCATCCTGACTTTCAACTGTATATTCGATCAGGCTGCCAAAATATTGTTTGTCGATGACCTTGGCCTTTGCCCCGGTGCCTTTCGGTGGCTGCAGGCTGATGCGCTCGGGGCGTATCAGGACTTCGGGCTGTTTACTGTCCATATGCGATGGTGCATCGATCTCCAGCGTCGCACCTGCAACCTGGATTGTCACCGTCTTGCCGCCTGACTTAACAACGCTGGCTGGCAGAATGTTGGACTGGCCCATGAACTCAGCAATGAATTTGTTTGCCGGCGTCCGGTAGACTTCCTCGGGCGTACCAATCTGGTTAACGTGACCATGATTCATGATGCAGATACGGTCTGACATGCTCATGGCTTCATCCTGATCGTGGGTCACAAATATTGTGGTGATGCCAAGCTCGATTTGCAGCGCCCTCAGCTCGGCCCGCATATAGTCACGAAGCTGCTTGTCGAGCGCGCCAAACGGCTCATCAAGAAGCAGAACATTTGGCCGCAGGATCAGTGATCGTGCCAGCGCCACACGTTGCTGCTGGCCGCCTGACAGTTCACGCGGCATCCTTTCAACAAGCCCCTCAAGCTGCACCAGCTTCAGCGCTTCCTTCAGTCTTGTTTGCTGCTCAGCTTTGCCGACTTTTGCCATTTTCAGGCCGAAGGTGACATTCTCGCCAACAGTCATATGAGGGAACAATGCGTAATTCTGGAACACCAAACCAATGGAACGTTTTTCCGGAAGAACACCCGTAATATCGGTATCACCGATGAAAATGCGCCCGGAAGTCGGTTCAACAAAACCGCTGACCATGCGCAGGCTGGTCGTCTTGCCACAACCTGACGGGCCAAGCAATGTGAGAAATTCACCATCATTTACCGACAGATTGAGGTCGGCAACAGCACAGGTCTCACCATAATACCGAGAGACATTCTCGAACGTAAGTTTGCTCATTTTATGATTTTTCCAAAGGAGACAAGCTGGCCTCTCGACATCAGTAATAAGGTTAACAATGCCGTCAGGGCTAGCATCAGCGTTGAGATGGAGGCAATCGACGGTTCCAGTTGAAACATCAGCGTCGAATATATCTGAATGGGAAGGGTCTGGTTAAAAGTCGCCAGAAAATAGGTAACGATGAATTCATCAAAAGAGATGATGAAACTGAAGATAAAGGCACCGATCAGGCCGGATTTGATCAAAGGGATGGTGATGAAGAAAATCGTTTTGAAATAGCTGGCACCAAGAATTTGTGCAGCTTCTTCCAGATTGCGATCAAGGGTCTGCAAGCTGGCGCCAATGGTGATGATGGCATAAGGAATTGTGATTGTAGTGTGCGCTACAACATAAAACCAAAGGCTGTCCGTGGCATTCAGCGCGAAGCCTTCGGATGTGTCAAGGAACAGTCCTATGCGGAACAGCGCCATACCAAGAACGATATGCGGCAAGACCATCGGTGCGATCAAATAGGAAAACACAGCCTGTTTACCCCTGAAATCGCTACGATCCAGCCCCAGCGCTGCCATGCCGCCGACAATCATCGAAAGCGGGGCCACAATACTTGCAACAATAAGTGAGTTCATGAATGAGTTCTGCCAGTCATCATCGGTCATGACATAGGCATACCATCTGACACCGTAGGATTCCGGTGGAAAGCCCATATGGTTCTCGTTGGTAAAGCTCTGGATTACCACGATAACCAGCGGCGCAAAGATGAAGATGAAGATCAATGCGTTGATAATGAAAAGCAACTTCGAAGAGGCTCGGTTTTTAGTGCTTGCTGCCATTCAGACTTTCACACTTCGTTGCAGGAGACGTGAGATATAAACGGTAAACAGGATCGTGATCAGAAGCATCACCGAAAACGCTGATGCCGTGGGCCAGTTATATCGGTCACGCACCAGACCGGTGATAATCATGGGAATTGTGACAACCTTGTTGCCACCCATGATAACCGGGGTGACGTAGAGCCCCATCGACAGAATGAAGACTAGCGTGCAACCCGCAATCACGCCTGGCAGGCTGAGCGGCCAGGTTATGTTGCGAAACAGCTGCATGCTGGAAGCGCCGAGATTTCGCGCGCTTTCCTCGATTGAGGGATTGATTGCCGACAGGGATGCGTAAATAGGCAGCACCATGAATGGCAGATATACATGCACGGTGCCCAGAACAACGCCAAACACATTATTCATCAGCGGCAGACCGGCAAAGCGCGAGATAAGACCCATATCGCGCAAAACATCGTTCAACCCGATATAATCAGCGAACTGATTGATGATGCCCTGATTGCCAAGCACCAGCATCCACGCCGAATTACGTACGATGATGCTCGTCAGCAAAGGTGATATCACACAGAACAGAATTATGTTCTTCATGAACGGTTGTACCCTGCGCATCAGGATAGCGACCGGGAAGCTCAGGATCAGGCAAAAGAAGGTGATATAAAGCGAGATGAAAAAGGTATCAAAAAAGACGCGTAAATAAGTAGGCTCAAAGAATTTGATATAGCCGTCCAGATGGAAACCAAGCGTGGTTATGCTCTTGTCAAACCGGCCGAAGCTCAATACCAGAAGAACAACCAACGGCGCTGTAAAGGTTATAAGATAAAGAACAAGGGCGGGAAGCAATAACGTCATGCTTCTTTTATTGGCTGTCATCGCTGCCCTGCCTGAAAAATAATCTTGTCTGTAATTTAAAACAGCTGATGGCGTTGCCGCCATCAGCTGGAAAGTGAAGGTTCAGATTTAGGATGACTTCCAAGCCGTCCACATATCGTTCCAGTCGCCGCTCTTGTCGAGAATTGTCTGGAAGTCCTCGTTGATAGCAAGCTTCACAACCTCAGGATCTGCGACCACAACCGCCTTGGCCTGTTCAGGTGTGTATTTGACCAGCTTGGATGGTGATCCGTAACCGAATATCTCAACAAGCTTCAGCTGCTGTTCCGGTTTCAGGATGAAGTCAAGCCATTGTGCCATCAACTCGGGGTTCTTGGCATGTTTTGCCACGCCATACAGCGAGGCGCGAACCATGAAGCCCTCCTTCGGTGCCACAAACTCAAGCGGCAGCCCTTCACCACGAAGCTTTGTCACGCGTCCGTTCCAGAATGGTGTCATGACAATTTCACCGTTTCTGAAAAGCTGTTCCGCCTGTGATCCTGATGTCCAGAGTGACACAAGGTTAGGCTTCAGCTTGTCGAGGTGGGAAAATGTCTCGGCGTCGACTGGCTGGGCTTTACCCTTCCAGGCAAGATTGACCATCTGCAGTGTCTGGTCTTTCAGCGCTTCATTGATCGCAACACGACCGGCATATTGCTCGTCCCAAAGTGCCCGCCATGATGTTGGTGCAGGCTTTACCAGTTCAGTGTTATAGGCAAGGCCATAGCACCACAGCACCAGCCTTGGCCCGTGCGGTGTGACAAAGCTGGAATAAAGATTGTTCATTTCAGGGACCATATCTGGCCCGACTTCCATGAGCAGATTGTTACGCTGTGCGTAGATGTACTGGTCAGGGTGCAAAGGAAGAAAGTCTGATTCCGGACGCTTGGCGTTGATTTGCGCCTGCACTTTTTCCAGTGGCGCGCGGCTGCCGGCAAGCTTGATTACATTCAGCTTGACGTCGAAAGCTTCCTCGAACGGCTTGTGCCAGTGCTCGACATAGAAATCACCAAGGTTTCCGTCCCAGTTGTAAATGTTCAACTGTTTTGGGTCAGCCTTTGCTGATCGCATGAAGAAATATGGTGTGGCCAGAGCACTACCGGCAACAAGGCTGGTCTGGAGCACCTTTCTTCGGCTGATGTTTCTACCCGCTAACTTATCACTCATTTTACCCTCCTTCTATTGTTGCAATGATTAAAGGCTCATCTGGGAGAAAAGGCATGCCGTCAATGGGCTTAGGCGATTTCGGTAAGCTCCGGCAAGGTGGACATGGTCGTGGTTTTCCACCTCGAGGTAACTTACTTCAAAGCCCGCAGCCCTACAGGCATCGGTGTAAATTCTACTTTGTCTCTTGAATTCGTCTGTTTCACCCCCGCCAACTGCGATTGTCGTTGGTGGCATCCAGTCAGGCAGCTGGTGAATGGGGCTGTTTCGGCGGCAGACCTCTTCGTTCATATGCAGGTCAGCGTTGAGATAGGAAATGCGCAGCGGTTCCAGATCAAAAAGGCCACTCACCGGAACGGCCCCGTTTATGACGTCAAACGGTAGACCGTAATCCGCCCATTTCGTAGCCATCAACATAGCCGTCAGATGCCCGCCTGCTGAATGTCCGGTAACATGGATACGCCCCGCATCACCACCGATGGCGCTGGCGTTGCGGTAAATCCATTGCAGCGCCATGCGGTTTTGCTGGGTAATGTCGTCCATCGTGACAGACGGGCAAAGATCATAGTTATTCAGCACCACACAAGCACCGGCCTCGACGAATCGTTCAGCCACAAAGCGAAACATATCCTTGTCGAAAGCTTTCCAGTAGCCGCCATGAATAAATAACAGGATAGGTGAATTGCCCCTGCCTGGCCAGATATCCAGCTTTTCGCCATTTGTTTCGCCAAACGGAACATCAAGCTGGCATTCGTATATATCGACTACCCGCTTGTTATGGACCTCCATTGAGGCGAAGGTTTCGGCGAAGTGAGGGCAGCGACGACGCATATCATATTGCAGGTCCAGTTCGTCCTGAGTGTAGTCTGCGTATACCGCGTCACCCATAATCTGCCCCCTTCAAAGCCAACCGGCTCACGTTCAGTCTCATTTCCTAGGTTTTCACGTTAGGTAAGTCAGACAAATCTTGCAACAAAAATATATGTGAGATATATGTTGCCCACTGCGGGACCAGAGAGGATTTGAAAAAAATGATCGTGAGACTCGCATTCTGGGCGTGCAAACAAGCCCAGTGGGGAAACGACAAAAAGCTGTTTGAAAGTTCTGCCGTTCCCTTGATGCAGGCGCATCCCGGCTTCATCCAGGCGAAGTTGCTTGGCAAAAAGAACGACACAGAACGCATTGCGTTCACTGTTTGGGAAGATGAAGCATCCTATGAAGCTTTTCTTGCCAGCGATGCTTTCCGCGACATCACCGAGATGTTTGCACCCATGTATGTCGACGGTTCACTTCCACAAGGTCAGACATACGAGGTAAGGGCCAGCAGCCAGGAGTTACGACAATAGCGTATTGGGGATGGGGACATGGCACTTCTTTTTGATCTGAAACTTGCAGCTGACTATAATCAGTGGGCAAATTCACGTATTTATAATGCCGCGTCGAAACTTACCGAGGCGCAGCTGAAACAGGACCGGCAGGCATTCTTCGGGTCTATTCACAACACAATGAACCATATCCTCCTTGCCGATTTGATTTATCGCGAAAGGCTGGAACACAAGCCGACCACTTTCACTCGGCTCGACGACGTGCTGTATGATGATTTCACCGCGCTTGAAAAGGCGCACCGCATCAACGATGGCTGGTATGTTGATTATTGCCGTGATGTCTCCGATACGATGCTGGATGACATATTGTCGTTCACCCCGGTCGGCCTCGATAACAGCGAGAAGTTTTCGCTGCCACTCAGGACTTGCCTGACCAATCTGTTCCAGCACCAGATCCATCATCGCGGGCAGGTGCATAATATGCTCAGTCAGACGGGCATTGAACCTCCACCGGTGGATGTTGTGTTATTCCAGCGCGGCGATGTTGACGATTGGTCTGACCGTTAATAATGGAAACCCGAACTTCTGATATCTTGATCATCGGCGCTGGGCAGGCCGGGTTGTCTGTGAGCTATTTCCTGTCAAAGAAAAACAGGAATCATCTGGTTGTTGACAAGGGCGGTATTGGCAATGCCTGGAAGCAACACAGGTGGGATTCGTTTTGCCTTGTAACGCCGAACTGGACAATCAGGCTTCCGGGCAAAATCTATGCCGGTGACGACCCGGACGGATTTATGCCGCGCGATGAATTTGTTGCGTATCTGGAAGAATGGGCGCGGTCATTTGATGCCCCGGTGGAAAGTGGTGTTGAGATACGCCATCTCGCCAGACAGGACGGAATGTTTCGTGCCGAAACCCGCAATGGTGATGTTTTCGCAGCTGAAAAAGTTGTTGTTGCAACAGCGACATATCAAAAACCACGCATTCCGGCCCTTGCCGGCGATCTGCCCGCGCATATCACCCATATCCATGCTGAAAATTACAAGAATGTTGACCAGCTGGGTGACGGTGCAACGCTTGTGGTCGGTTCAGGCCAGACAGGTTGCCAGATTGTCGAAGACCTTCTTCGCGCTGGCAGGAAGGTATTTCTGGCTGTCGGCAGCAACGGACGGCTGCCACGCCGTTACCGCGGGCGGGACTGTCTTTACTGGCAGGAGCAGATGCAGTTGCTTGAGCGCACCCCCGATATGCTTGCAACGCCAAAGGACCGGTTCAAGGGTGATCCGCATGTATCCGGGCGTGACCGGGGAACGACCATCAATCTCAGATCATTTGCGGCCAGAGGCTGCGTTCTTACCGGGCGTCTTGCATCGGTGTCGGGAACCCTGGCCCGTTTCAATCCGGATCTGGCTGACAGCCTGAAGATGGCTGATGACTATGCCGCAGATTTCCTGATGAAGGTTGATGCCCATATCGAGGCGCATAACCTTGATGCCCCGACAGAATCAAAAGCTTCGCTCGAGGAGAGGAACATCCTGTCGGTTGATGATCCCGGTGCCAAGGCGATCCGAGCGCCGGTAGAACTGGATATGGATGCGCAAAACATCAAGACAATAATCTGGGCAACGGGCTTCAGCTTTGACTTTTCCTGGATTGAAGGCCTTGAAACCGATGCCTCTGGTTATCCGGTAACCCGTGACGGCAAAAGCTCGGTGGAAAATCTCTATTTTTGTGGCCTCAACTGGATGCGCAAACGCAAATCCGGGATCATTTATGGTGTGGGTGAAGATGCAGAAATCGTCGCCTCAAAACTGCTTGAGGCTGTATAGGCAGCACGCAGGGGCGAAGATTGACGGGCAAGCAAATTGTGAATCAAGTTGTGAATAGGGACAAGGAATTTCGGTTATGTATATTGGGGTAGATGTTGGCGGAACATTCACTGATATAGCCGTGAATCGAGATGACGGTACCACTCTCTTGCTTCACAAGCTTTCGTCAACGCCGGCAGCGCCGGAAGAGGCCATTCTGCAGGGTCTGCATTCTCTGTTCGCCCAGCATGATCTGAAATTCACGGATACCGAACGCCTTGCCCATGGCACCACGGTTGGCACCAATGCCATAATTCAGCGCAAATGCGGCAATGTTGCGCTGGTTACGTCACAAGGATTTCGTGACCTGATAGAGATTGGCAGGCAAACAAGGCCAACCGTCTATGACATGCATCTTGATCACCCGCCGGTCTTGGTTGATCGCGGCATGCGTTTTGAAGTCCCGCAACGCCGGCTTGCCGATGGCCGTATTCATGTGCCACTGGATGAAACGGCGGTTGAAGAACTGGCTGGTCGTTTTGACGATGCAGATCTTGACTGCATTGTCATTTGTTTCCTGCATTCCTACGCGTTTCCAGAAGATGAGGAACGCGCAGCAGAAATCATGCGAAAGCATGTTCCGGACACGATCAAGGTGATCACCTCATCGTCGGTTTATCCCGAATTCAGAGAGTTCGAGAGGTTCTCGACTGCTGTTCTCAATGGTGCATTGCTTTCGGTAGTGGGTTCATATCTTGACCGGCTGACCGACGAGGCAGGCAAGCTTGGATTGCCGACCGATGTGAAAATATCACAAAGTTCAGGCGGGCTTATGTCGGTTCGTACGGCGCGCGAATTTCCGGTCAGGGCATCGCTCTCGGGTCCTGCCGCGGGCGTTCAGGGCGCGCTTTACCGGGCGCGTGTTGCCGGATTTCAGGATATCATCACACTGGATGTTGGGGGCACGAGCGCCGATGTAGCGTTGCTGAAAGACCTGACACCGTCAGAAGTCAACGAAAGAACGATCGGCGGTTTTCCTGTCAGAATACCGTGCATGGATGTGAACTCGGTGGGTGCCGGTGGCGGGTCAATTGCGTGGATTGACACAGATGGCTTGCTGAAGGTCGGGCCGCAGAGCGCCGGCGCTGTTCCAGGTCCGGCCTGTTACGATCTTGGCGGCACGCAAGCCACGGTCACAGATGCCAATATTGTTCTGGACCGGCTCAACAGCGAGGCGTTGCTTGATGGCAGGATGCCAATCAACAAAGCGCGGTCAGTCGCGACAATTGATGATCTTGCTGAAAAATTGCAAATGGACAGTGATGATGTCGCTCTTGGTATCATCCAGGTTGCCTGCTCGCGCATGGTAAAGGCAATCCGTTCGATATCCATCGAGCGTGGGCATGATCCCAAGGATTTTGCGCTTCTTGCCTTTGGTGGTGCTGGCGCCCTGCACGCTGTCGATGTTGCCCGCGAGCTTGGTATGAATACCATTCTGATCCCGCCGAACCCCGGCATTCTATGCGCTGAAGGTGCCATGAATGCGGACATCACTGCCGATTTTGTCAATACTGCCTTTTGCGAGCTTGCCAAGGACAATGTGCCCACCATCCAGGCGCTCGCCGGCACGTTGGCCAAAGAGGTTGAACTCTGGTTTGAAAATGAAGCTGTAGAACCGCAGCAAAGGCGCCTTTTCTGGTCGGTTGGTGCCCGGTATTTCGGGCAGAATTATGAACTGACGCTGAATGTCGATATGACTCTCGATGCGGACGAGTTTGTTGCCAGAACAAGACAGGACTTTCAGGAAGCCCATGTCGCACTATATGGCTTTGCTTCCGAGGACGAGCCAGTTCAGATCGTGAATGTCATGGCCAAGGCAGTTGGTGAATTACAACAGGGCCAGTTGCCTTTAATCCAGGCCAAATCTGATGCTGAACCTGTGGAATATCGAAACAGCCTGTTCAAGAGTGGCGTGCGCCAGCGTACCCCGGTTTTGCGGCGGGTGGACCTTCATGCTGGACAGGAAATCTCCGGGCCGGCGATTATTGAACAGCTGGACTCAACAGTGATTATCTTTCCAAACGACACCTGCCATGTGGACGAATGGGGCAACCTGATCATCAGGCTGGAGGACTAGCAATGGCAATAAACCCGATAGATGCCGAACTTATGCGCAACCACATGGCAAGCATTGCCGATGAGATGTATGTCGCCCTGATGAAAAGCGCCTATTCCACAAACATCAAGGAGCGCAAAGATCATTCAACGGCATTGTTTGATCACACCGGGCGTGTTGTGGTGCAGGGCGAGAGCATGCCGCTTCATCTTGCATCCATGCTTGGCCTTGTTGAGATCATTCTGGAAAAATACGGGGTCGATGGAATTCGCGATGGCGACATGTTTCTGTCGAATGATCCTTATGTTGGGCGCGGCTCGCATCTTCCGGATGTTGCCATAGCCGCGCCGGTTTTCGCGAATGGAAAACTGCTTATGTTTGTCTGCAATATTGCGCATCATGCGGATATGGGAGGCATGGCACCGGGTTCGATGGCAGGCGGCATGACCGAGATCTATCAGGAAGGGTTGCGTATTCCGCCAATAAAGCTTTTCGAGAATCATCAACTAAAGCAGGATTTGCTGGAGATGATCCTGCTTAATGTGCGCGTTCCAGAAGAACGGATCGGTGACTATAACGCTCAGATCGCTTCCAACCAGCTTGGCATCAGACGTTGCAAGGCCCTGATAGAAAAATGGGGCGGCGACATGATAACCGAGGGCTGTGACGCCATTATCGCGGCGGTCAAGAAACGCACCCGCGCAGGTATAAGCGGCCTGCCAAATGGCGTTTACGAATTCGAGGATATCGTGGATGATGATGGCCTCTCAAGATTGGACATCAGGATCAGGGTCAAGATAACAGTCGCAGATGATGAGATAGAGTTCGACTTTGCCGGCACCGACCCGCAGGTTGAAGGAAACAATAACGTCACCATGGCCGGTCTTCAGGCCAGCTGCCTTTATTGTGTCAAAGTGCTGATTGACCCTGAATGCCCGCAAAACCATGGCATGCTTGACCCGATAACCATCAAGGCTCCCGAAGGTAGCGTGGTGAATGCCGTTTTTCCGGCTGCATCTGCTGCCCGGGCTCAGACCGCGCAACGCATTGTTGACTGTGTTCTGGGTGCGTTTGCCGATGCCTGTCCCGACAGGGTCATTGCCGCTGGTAACGGCGCCAACACATCGGCAGCCTTTTTCGGCCAGTCGCAGACAGGCAAATATTATGTGTATCTTGAAACGCTTGGCGGCGGCGCCGGCGCGCGCGCATATAAGGATGGAACCGACGGTGTGCAGGTGCACATGACCAACACGTCCAATCTTCCGATTGAGGCGCTGGAGACCGAATATCCGTTAATGATCGAACGCTACGAATTTGTGCAGGATTCCGGTGGCAGCGGAAAATATCGGGGTGGCCTTGGAATCCGTCGGGATTACCGGCCAATTGGTCATACCATGACCTTTTCCGGTCAGGGGGAGCGCTTCAGGAACCAGCCCTGGGGTATTTTTGGCGGTGGTGCCGGTGCGGCCGGAAAGTTTACGCTGATCCATGACAATGGTGAGGAAAAGCGTCTTGCCAACAAGCCGGCAGCATTGAAGCTGGATGAACATGCAATCATCAGCGTTGTTACCGCTGGCGCAGGCGGTTATGGCGACCCTGCCGAACGTGCCGAAGCCGGTCTTCAGGAAGATGTCGAGAGTGGCAAGTTTTCTTCGGATTTCATGACTCGAAACTATCAACAATAGGAAGCCTCAGGACAGGGTCCGCCATCGTGCCTTAAGACAAATGAAAAACAACATAATCAAAATGGAAACTCTCTCGCTGACAGACAGGGTTACGGAAATTCTCCGTAACAAAATCCTTGATCTGTCGTTGACACCGGGAACGCAGCTAGATGAAAAAATGCTGCAAAGCCAGTTTGACTTCGGGCGCACCCCCATGCGTGAAGCGCTTGGGCGTCTTGTGTCTGAAGGGTTGGTGGAGGCACGTGCCAGCCGGGGACTGCGCGTAACACCGTTTAGCCTGGTTAACACTCTGGAGTTGGTCGATGCCTATATCCTGTGTGAAAGAATGGTGTCCTATAATCTGCGCATGTTCGATGATGGCCTTGTTGATGATCTGTTGGAAATCGATCAAGCGTATCTGAAATCCAGCCTTAATGCCGAGCTTCTTGAAATCACGCAACAGAATGCCCTGTTTCATGCGCGCCTCGCGCTGGCAACACGCAATAAATATATAATTGAATATTCGACGAAACTTCACAATCTGGGCCGCCGGTTGTCTTTCTATATCTATGAGGAAGAGGATGCATTGCCTGACAAGCTCCAAGGTCTGTTCGACCGTACCAGAGGCGATCACAGCAGTATAATCCGTTGCATCAGGGATCAGGATCGTGAAGGTCTTGTCGCTAATATGACAGATCATGCAAAGCTGTTTCAGGAGCGGTTGGGAGCGCTACTCAATTTGGAAAAGAAGTTCGAATTTGATCTTTCACTGGAAAAGTGACACCGGGATTGTGACACCGGGATTGTGACACATCGTTTTGCATTACGACGACTGCTATTGTGACGGAAGGAAACCAGCGTGCTTGCCAAACGGCTGAATGCCATCAAACCATCCCCGACGGTCGTTGTCTCCAATCTCGCAGAACAGCTCAAGCGTGAGGGAAGGGATGTCATAAATCTTGGCGAGGGCGAACCTGACTTTAATACGCCAGACCATATAAAGGAAGCAGCGGTCAAAGCCATTGCCGATAACAAGACACGCTATACTCAGGTAGACGGCATAGATGAACTTAAACAGGCTGTCGTGGAGAAATTTGCCCGCGAGAATAATATCGACTGCAGCCCGCAGAGCGTGACGATCGGCTCAGGTGCCAAGCATGTTATCTATAATGCTTTCATGGCAACGCTTGACCCGGCAGATGAAGTCCTGATCCCCGCGCCATACTGGGTTTCCTATCCCGATATGGTGCTTCTTGCAGGCGGGGTGCCGGTGCCCATTGACTGCACCGCGGATGCGCGGCTGAAACTTCGTGCAGAACAGCTTGAAGCCGCGATCACTCCGCGAACCAAATGGCTGGTAATGAATTCACCGGGCAACCCGGCTGGTGCAACCTATAGCAAGCAAGAATTGCTGGAGCTTGCTGAAGTATTGGTCCGTCATGATGATATCCTGATACTGATGGATGATATTTACGAGCATATCGTTTTTGATAATTGTGAATTCAGGACCCTTGCAGAGGTGGCGCCCGACCTGCAGCACAGGATACTGACATTGAACGGGGTTTCAAAAGCCTATTGCATGACGGGCTGGCGCATCGGATATGCCACCGGCCCGGAACAGATGATCAAGGCCATATCAAGTATCCAGTCCCATTCGACAAGCAACCCGAACTCGGTTGCGCAATATGCGGCGGTGGCGGCGCTGACCGGTCCTACCGATTTTATCGCCAGCAATAACAGGCGTTTTTCTGAGCGTCGTGACTATGTTGTTGAAAGCCTCAACCGTATCAGGGGCCTTGACTGTACCCTGCCGGAGGGTGCCTTTTTTGCCTTTCCGTCCTGTGGCGCTCTTATTGGTGCTACCTGCCCGGATGGGCAACAGATCAGGTCAGACGTTGATTTTGTCAATTATCTGCTGCGTGATGCCGGTGTGGCAACGGTTCCCGGTGCGGCGTTTGGCACAGATGGTTTCTTTCGAATTTCATTTGCGACAAGCATGGAAAATCTCGAACTTTCCATGCGCCGTATCGAACGCGCTTGCGAGGCGCTTCAGGTTGCAGGATGAACACAGCTATGGAACAGGGCAGGCTGATCAACAGCCTGCCGTCCTGACCCGCTAGTGATTAAGCCCTTATATTGGGAGGGATAGTGATTATGAATGAAGAGATGATAAATCAGGTTCGAAACCGCTTTGCCCAGGTCGATGCCTGTCCGCAACAGGGGCCGCGCGTCTTTTTCGAGAATGCCGGTGGTGCGCTGACGCTGAACAGCGTTGTCGACACCTCGAAGGCCTATGCCGCCATTCCCGACAATCAGGGCCGGGACAATGCCGGCTCGCACGAACTCGTTCGCGTCATCACCAAGGCCAAGGACGATATGCGGGTTTTCATGAACGCGCCTGACGGTCAGTTCTTTGTCGGTGAGAGTGGTACCGAATTGTTGTTCCGCGTCATCATGAACGCCTGTCTTGGCACGGCTGGTGACGGCATTGTTCTTGGCTCCACCGTCGAACATCCGGCGACACGCAGCGCCTGTCACCGCTGGTCGAGGATTTCCGGCAAGACGCATCGGCTGGTCACCCATGATGACGCGCTCGGCCTTGTCACGGCGGAGGATTATGCGGTGCAGGTCACACCTGACACGCGCGTCGCCACCATCCTGCACACATCACCGGTCACCGGCATGGGCATGGATGTCGCCGCCATATCAGGGGCCATTCGCGCGGTCGCGCCGGACTGTATCATCATAGTCGACGGCATCCAGCACGCGGCCCACGGACAGATCGACCTCGCCAGCTATGACGTCGATGGCTATGTGATATCGCCCTACAAGATGTTTTCCCGCCATGGTTATGGTCTTGCCTGGATTTCCGACAGGATGACGGCGATGGAGCATGACTCACTGGTCGGTGGGCCAGACGGCAACTGGGAGCTTGGCACACGCGATACCGGTGCCTATGCCACGCTCTCGGACGTCACTGACTATCTGGAATGGCTTGGCACGCAGTTCACCGACAGCACCGACAGGCGGGAGCGCTTCAAGGCGGCTGGCGCTGCCATTCACGCGCATGAGAAATCCCTTACGGATGCCATGATCCAAGGCACCGGCAACCTGCCGGGACTTGCCAGCATGCCGCGCGTCCGGATTATCGGCGGCATCGACAATCCGGCCCGTGAAGGGCTGGTCTCGCTCTATGTCGAGGGCATGGATTCGGCCGATGTGGTGACAGCTCTCAACAAGGAGGGCATTCGCACGCATCTGCGAAAGGCCGATCATTATTCGGGCAACATCCTTGACCCGCTCGGCCTTGACGGCTGCGTGCGTGTCTCGATGTGCCACTATAACAGCCTGCACGAGGTGGCGCAGTTCCTCGCTGTGATGAAATCCATCGCCGAATAGGTGGGTGAAAAGGATTTTCGGAATCTGAATCGGTAGCGGATAGCGACATTCTTGCTCGCCAGGCGGCGCATTGGGCTACCGTCCACCTGCTCCTGAAACCATCATACCAATGTATCAGAGGCCAAATATGCACTGATATTCAATATGGATCAGTCAGATCAGGCTGCTCACGCCGCCGAGATCCGCGCGCGGCCCCCTTCGGTCTTTGCTCCCGTGCTAGCCCCGCCATGCAGACGGCAACGGCCATTCTTCTTATTCGCCGGACGCTGGCACGCGGTGCCTTGACGGGTCCTTGTCCCACATCGCTGCCCCGGCCAGTCAGGCCCGAACCGACACTCAATACCGGTGGTCATCTTCTCTTTTGTCAGCATGAATAACACCCCGCCTGTGGGGTGTTATCATACCGCAATATGAATGGGGCTTCGAAGTGGGTGGTTCCCGGTTGCCAAACAAAGTCCCGAGGTCTGCGAGCCGCGAGGCTTGGAGCTTTGTAACGGTAAGTTGTCGGATTGCAGATAAATTTTTGCAACAAGGTCTTTAGAGCGATGTCATGAAGATAGAATAGGCGGCAGTGATTCATGTTTAACTTCCGAAGCATCTGTCTGACAGTGTCAGAGTGTTCGACACCCTGGTCCCGACATTGACTGTCACTGCTGCGGCAGGTCGGTTGGCGCGGCGCCGCGAAGGTGGCGAAGGCGCGCAAAGACATCGACGCCCATTTGCAGCATGATGTGGATAATGTCGATTGGCACCCAGTTCTCGTGAATCCGGCCATCCACCAGATGGTAGAAATCCATCACCCGCATATCGACCTTGCGGCCTGTCGGCGGCAGGCCAAGCCACTCGCCAAGATGCGTTCCACGAACCGAAGGCCAGCCACCTGTCACAACAAAATTGGCATCGGCGATCCGCACATAATGGCCTGCCCCCTGACGGTCCGGCCACCCGACAAGAAACGGGATCTGATGATGTTGCTGGAACCCGGCCATGCCGCGGGTGCTGCCGATGCCGGCCGGGCCATACCAGAGAAAATCCCCGGTCCAGGCATCGCCATGTTTCATTGAATGCACCGATTTCCCGTCGAAGCTGCCAAGCGCCTCATGCATGCCGAGGACGATATCCATTGAGTTCTGGCCAGCCTTGCCGTCATTCTCGGTGATCCTGACACCTTGCGTTGTCGGGGCGGGCCACATGCCTTCGGCGCCGAGTGAAGGGGCCATCGGCCAGACGCCGGCCTGGCGCATCAGATCCAGAAAATCGAACAGCACATAGCTGTGCGCGATCCGCCCGTCACGCAGATGATGCACTTCGCAGACACGAAGATGGACAACCCCGTTTGTTGCGGGAATGTCGAACAGATCGCCGGTCATCGTGCCCTGTATCACCCCCATGCTGGCGACAAGCTGTCGTCCCGCCACATCCGCCGGCATGCGCGAATCAGGCTTGCCGATCCCGCCAGTGAAAATGCTGTCGCGCCGTTCAAGATCCGGCATGGCATGTCGCAGCTTTGTCCATACATCTGCGATGGCATCCATGCCGGCAATTTCATTGATCGGGTGACTGCCCCAATATCTGGCATCGGCATGATAGATATCTGAAACCGAGCAGCGCCCCGAAGCCAGATTGTGAAGCGCTTCATAGGCCCGGGTCTTGAAAGAGATAATGTCAGCGTCTGGCATCTGAACAGGCATGGTCTGGTCCTTGATAGGCATTGTGCGTGATGATTGAAGGGCCCTGATGGCAGGCCTGTCAACGAAAAGCGGTGTCGTTGTGACAAGCTGAATGGTCACGCCGCCACGAAAGGGCTTTACAAATTTGCATACGTATTCAAAGGTTGTCCACAACAGGAATCCCGCTTCAGGAAAATCCGCTCTGACCGGACACTGGGGCATGATGGGTGCCTGTGGGGCTTGGTGCCCGTTCATGCAGGGGCCCGACACCGTCATAACGACAACGTCACAACATTGAGTTCTAGGAGGAACATGATGAATATGGTTTCCAAACTTTCCGTTTCCGCGGCCTTCGTGCTTGCTGGCGCGTCGACAGCCTATGCCGGTTGCGGCATCGCGTCAGGCTCGGCGAAGCTTCTTGCAAATGACTTTCCGGCGACTCAGGCCATTGCCGCGGCGGCGACTGCCTGTGACGGTGGCGGCGCCAGCGTTACCGCCAACCTGAACAAGGACCACAAGGACCTGATCGTGGCGGCCTTTACCGCCAACCCCCCTGAATTCACTGCCTCGCATGTCACCAACAGCACCCTCGTGGCGGTAATGAATGACGGTCTGGCACAGCCACTGGACGGCCTGATCGCCAAACATGGTGCCGGCATTCAGGACATGCAGAAGATCACCATCGACGGCAAGGTAATGGCCGTGGCCTTCATGGCCAACGCCCAGCACCTGTTCTACCGCAAGGACATTCTTGAGGCAGCCGGTGCCGGTGTGCCGACCACCTATGAAGGTGTTCTGGCCGCTGCCAGGAAAATCCGCGACAAGGGCCTGATGGAATATCCGATCGCCGGCACCTACAAGGCGGGCTGGAATCTCGGTGAAGAGTTCGTGAACATGTATCTTGGCCATGGGGGTGAGTTCTTCAAGCCTGGTTCGGCACAGCCGGCAATCAACAATGCCAAGGGTGTGGCCACGCTGAATATGATGAAGGCGCTGACCGAATATATGAATCCCGATTACCTGACCCACGACTCGAACGCCGTGCAGGCCGAATGGGAAGCTGGCAATGTCGCAATGACCAACCTGTGGGGCTCGCGCGCCGGTGCGGTCACCGACGGTGAAGGATCAACCGCCGAAATCGAGAGCAACACCATGTTTGCCGCCGCGCCAACCGTATCCGGTGGCTCGATCCCGGCTACAACGCTTTGGTGGGACGGCTTTGCAATTGCCAAGAACGCATCCGCAGCCGACGCCGAGGCGTCCTTCCTTGCCGTGATGAACGGCATCTCGCCAGCCATGGCAACCAGCAATGCAGATGCCGCCAACTGGCTGATCGCTGGCGCAAAGCCGCGGCCTGTCGGTAAAGGTGTTGTCGAATCTGCGGCTGGCGGTGCCTCGCCATACCCGATGCTTCCCTACATGGGCGCAATGCATGGTGCGATTGGCGCCGAGCTTGCCGATTTCCTGCAGGGCAAGGAAAGTGCTGATCAGGCACTGGCCGATATCGAGGCCGCCTATGTGGCCGCCGCCACCGAAAAAGGCTTCCTTTAGGCCTGACATCCTTGCGACCGGGAGCGCGCCGCGCTCTCGGTCCATTTCTCAACCAATAGCCTTTATTATTCATCCGCTTCATTGGCCCGCTTCATTGGACTAGCCGCATGCCGCATCGCACATTCATCAGCTTCATCTGGCCGTCGGCGCTGGCGATGATGCTGTTCATTGCGCTGCCGATTGTTTCAGTGGCGGTGCAGTCGATGTTTATCGCGCATGAGCAGGTGATCGAGACGGTCGAGAATTGCGGTCCGTTCGGATGCAAGACCGTCGAGGTGGTGAATGCCGAGGCGACGGCGCGGCTGCGCACCGACGAGCCGCTTGGCCGGTTCAACGGGGCCGGCACCTACACCAACCGTAATCACCTTGCTTTCAAGGAAATCGGCCTTGCCTTGGCCGAGGCGACAGGCCCGGTAGACTTTTTCGGCCGCATCCTCAACCTGCCATTTTACAAGGCGCTCGCCTTTACGCTGACCTATACCTTTATTGTCACGCCGCTGGTGATCATCCTCGGCTTTGTCATCGCGCTGGCGGTCAACCGGATCCCCGGAATGTTCAAGGGGCCAACGATCTTTTTCTCGTTGTTGCCGATGATCGTGACGCCGCTGATCGGCTCGCTCGTCCTGTTCTGGATGATTGATTCCAAGGGCATCATTGGCGCGACATTGCAGTTTCTTTTCGACAACCCTGATCTGTCACTAAAGGCGTCGACAACACTGACCTGGCTGACCCTGATCGTCTATGGCATCTGGCATTCGGCGCCCTTTGCCTTCGTGGTCTTCTATGCCGGTCTGCAGACGGTGCCGCAGGATACGCTGGAAAGCGCGATGATTGATGGCGCCAGCCGCTGGCAACGTGTCCGTCATGTCGTGATACCGCATCTGATGCCGTTGGCGGTGTTCGTCACCCTGATCCAGCTGATGGACAATTTTCGGGTGTTCGAGCCGATCATCGGTTTCAACGCCCAGGCCAATGCCACCTCGCTGTCATGGATCATTTATAATGATCTTCGTGGCAGTGATGGAGCGATGCTGTTCGGCTCCGCCGCCGCCACATCGATGCTGACGATCATCGGCGTCTGCATCCTGCTGGCACCTGTCGTGCTGCGCACATGGCGCGCCAACCGGCGGGCGGCATAGGAGGGGCGCATGGCACGAAAATCACCCATCTGGCTGAGCGTGTTGAGCCTTGGTTTTCTTGTTTTGTGGCTGGCGCTGGCCTCGGTTCCGTTCCTCTGGACATTATGGGGAAGCTTCAAGGTAGAGGCGGATTTCTTCTCGCGGCAGGACTGGCGCAATGCCCTGTTCGGCATGCGCACGCTGGCCGAGACGGGCGCCACCTCAACCGGCCTTGGCTATGAAGGCGCCTGGATAAAAGAGGAATTCTGGAAAGCGACAATCAATACCGGCATTATGACCTTGTCGGTGGTTGCGATCTCGCTGACGCTTGGCACGCTTGGTGGCTATGCGTTGTCACGGTCCGGATTCCGTTACGCGTTCTGGATCCTTATCATCGCGTTGGTCTTCCGCGCGATGCCGCATATCACGCTTGTGTCCGGCTATCTTCTTCCCTTCTTCGAGCTGAATCTGTGGGGCCATCTGACAACCACCATTATCGTGATGGTGGCTATCAACCAGCCTTTCACCCTGTGGATGCTGCATTCCTTCTTCCAGAACATCCCCAAGGATCTGGATGAAAGCGCGATGGTCGATGGTTGCACGCGCTTTCAGGCGTTCCGCTATGTGATCATTCCGGTGATGTGGCCGGGGGTGATCACCACCGGACTGTTCAGCTTCCTGCTCGCCTATAATGATTTCGCGCTGACCGGTCTGCTGCTGACCGAGGAAAACCGGACAATGGTGCCGAAGATCGCCAGCTTCCTCGGCAATGCCCAGGAACAGGGCAATGTGATGTATGCGGTGGCCGCGGTCGTGTCGGCCACGGCGCCGCTGTTTGTGCTGGTGATGTTCTTCCAGCGCCAGATCGTCAGCGGGCTGACCGCCGGCGCGGTGAAGGGATAGGGGGGCGTGATATGGCAGGTATCCGGCTGAAAAATCTGACCAAGAGGTGGGGCGACTTCGTCGCCGTCGACACCCTCAACCTGGATATTGCCGATCAAGAATTTCTTGTCCTTCTCGGCCCGTCGGGATGCGGCAAGACAACAACCATGAGGATGATCGCCGGCCTCGAGGAAATCACCAGCGGTGATGTCGAAATCGATGGCCGGGTGGTCAATGACCTTGAACCGAAGGATCGCGATATCGCGATGGTGTTCCAGTCCTATGGCCTGTATCCGAACATGAATGTCTATGAGAATATCCGCTTTCCGCTGAAGGTCCGCAAGGTCGATCCGGCGACGCATGACGAACGCGTACGCCGCGCCGCCGCGATGGTCGAGCTTGACGATTTCCTGCACCGCCGTCCGGCCGCGTTGTCCGGAGGCCAGCGGCAGCGGGTGGCGCTGGCGCGCGCCATTGTCCGTGAGCCGAATGTCTTTCTCATGGATGAGCCGCTGTCGAACCTCGATGCCAAGCTTCGCGTCTCGACCCGTGCCCAGATCAAGCACCTGCATCACGAACTGAAGGTCACCACGATCTATGTCACACATGACCAGATCGAGGCGATGACCCTTGCTGACCGCGTGGTGGTGATGAACCGGGGCATTGTCCAGCAGGTTGGCAGCCCGACCGAGATCTATGACCGGCCGGCAAATGTCTTCGTCGCCGGCTTCATCGGCAGCCCGGCAATGAATCTGGTTAAGGGCACAGTATCCGCCGGCGCTTTTGCGGCCGGCGATATGGTGGTGAAGGGGCTGAAGGGCGTTGAAGGACAGGTAACACTCGGCTTCCGTGCCGAGGATGCCGCCATTTCCACCTCCGGCGGCAAGCCGCGGCTGACCACCTCGACCGGGGTGATCTCGGCGCCTGTCTATGCGATGGAGCTTCTTGGTGACGCCACAATGGTGACGGTGCGGGCCGGTGATTCCATGGTCGCAGTGAAGGCGCACAAGGAATTTCGCGCCAAAATTGGTGAGGAGGTGCATATCACGCTGCCGCGCACCGCCTGCCACCTGTTTGACGCAACCGATGGCCAGCGTCTGGGGGCGGGGTGATCATGGCTGGTGCAAGACCTGAACAGGCCGCCCTGACGCGCGACACCGACATGACCAAGACCGCCGCGACGCGGCGTGTCATTGAGAGCATGGTTGACGGGCTGAATGACCATCGGATCGATGATATCGGCGATTTCTTTGCCGAGGGGTTCCGCTGGATGGGCAACGCTGGATGCGGCACCAAAACCGGTCTGAAGGAATTTCAGGATAACTGGCAGCGCCCTTTCCAGGCGGCTTTTTCGGACAAGGTCTGTATCGACGAGGCGCGGCTGTATATGGGGGAATGGGCGGCGGCTTTCGGGCGCCAGGAGGCCCTTCATTCCGGCACCTTCATGGGGATTGAGGCAACTGGCAAGACAGTTGAGATCCGCTATATGGATTTCTGGAAGGTGGTCGATGGCAAGATTGTCGACAATTGGGTGATGGTCGATTTCCCGCATGTGATGGCGCAGCTTGGTGTCGATCTTTTCAACGGTGAGGGGTGGGAGGCGTTCGACCGCGGTGACCGGACGGCACCACGCCCCAATAACAAGAGTTAACGGAGCTATTCATGGCAGTACGATATCTGAAAAGCGGCAAACCGCAGCAGGAACGCTCGGATGATGACGCCAAGGTGCGCGCTGTCGTCGAGGGCGCGCTGGCCGAGATTGAGGCGCGCGGCGATGTCGCGGTGCGTGAACTGGCGGAAAAATTTGACAATTTCTCGCCTGCCAGCTACCGGCTGTCGCAGGACGAGATCGATGAACTGATCGCGCAGGTCTCGCCGCGCGACATGGATGACATACGCTTTGCGCAGGACCAGATCCGCAAATTCGCCGAGATCCAGCGCGACTCTATGAAGGATGTCGAGGTCGAGACGATGCCCGGCGTCATTCTCGGTCATCGCAACATTCCGGTGCAATCCGTCGGGTGCTATGTGCCGGCCGGCAAGTTCCCGATGGTGGCGTCGGCGCATATGTCGGTCCTGACCGCCGCGGTGGCCGGGGTGCCGCGCATTGTCGCCACCACCCCGCCATTCGAGGGCAAGCCCAACCCGGCGGTGATCGCCGCCATGCATCTTGGCGGTGCGCATGAAATCTACACCCTTGGTGGCATTCAGGCCGTCGGTGCGATGGCCATTGGCACCGAAACGATTGAGCCGGTACATATGCTTGTCGGGCCCGGCAACGCCTTTGTCGCCGAAGCGAAGCGCCAGCTCTTCGGGCGTGTCGGGATTGATCTGTTCGCTGGACCAACTGAAACGATGGTCATTGCCGATGACACGGTTGATGCAGAAATCTGCGCCACCGACCTGCTTGGTCAGGCCGAACATGGCTACAACTCGCCTGCTGTCCTGCTGACCAATTCAGAGACGCTGGCGAATGATACGCTTGCCGAGATCGACAGGTTGCTGACGATCCTGCCAACAGCCGAGACGGCGGCTGTCAGCTGGCGCGACTATGGTGAGGTGATCGTCTGTGACACCTATGATGAAATGCTCAGCGTGGCCGATGATGTGGCTTCGGAACATGTTCAGGTTATGACCGACCGTGATGACTGGTTCCTCGACAACATGACATGTTATGGGGCGTTGTTCCTTGGCGCGCGCACCAATGTGGCGAATGGTGACAAGGTAATCGGCACCAATCATACACTGCCGACGAAAAAGGCTGGCCGGTACACAGGTGGTCTGTGGGTTGGTAAATATCTGAAGACGCACAGCTATCAGAAGGTCGTAACTGACGAGGCCGCGACCTTGATCGGGGAATATGGATCCCGCCTGTGCATGCTTGAAGGGTTTGTCGGTCATGCCGAGCAGTGCAATGTCAGGGTTCGCCGCTATGGTGGCAAAAACATACCCTATGGCGAGGCGGCAGAATAATGTCATCCCACGCTGCAAATATCGCAACGCTGCAGCCGCTTCTCGCGGCTCAATATGACTGGGCAGAGCAGGATCTGCGGCGCGCGCTCGATGCGGTTGTGGCAGATGACGCGGTGTTTCGGCTGGCGCACCCCTTTGGCGACATGACAGGGCCGCAGGACTTTCATGACCAGGCTCTGGCTGTGCTGAAGAAAGCCTGGCCGGATGTCGAGCGACGTGACTGGCTTGTGATGGCCGGTCGCGATCATCACGGCGCCGACTGGGTTGGCTGTGGCGGGCATTTCATCGGCACCTTTGCCTCGCCGTTTCTCGATATTCCGCCAACCGGCCATCTCGCGCATATGCGATTTCATGAATTCTACCGGATCGAGAATGGACAGGTGGCTGGCTATCAGGCGCTGTGGGACATTCCCGAAGTCATGATGCAGGCCAATGCCTGGCCGCTGGTGCCGTCGCTTGGACGCGAATTCTGCGTTCCCGGTCCGGCGAGCGGTGACGGTCTGGTGAGGCCGGTGCGTGATGAAGCGGCGAGCGCGGCAAGCTGCGGGCTGATTGTCGATATGTTGGAGCATATGAAACGCCATCCGCGGGAGGGTGGGCCGGAGGTGATGGAGATGCCGCGCTTCTGGCATCCACGGATGAACTGGTATGGGCCAGCCGGAATCGGCACCGGGCGGGGCATCGAGGGCTTTCGCAACTGGCACCAGATCCCGTTTCTGAAGGCGATGCCCGACCGTGGCAGCAAGGTTGATCAGGTGACCTATCATTTCTTTGGCGACAATGACTATGTCGGCGTGACCGGCTGGCCAAACATGATCCAGACCATCAGCCATGATGGTTGGCTCGGGCTGCCGCCGCTTGGCAAGGAAATCACCATGCGAAGCCTTGATTTCTGGCGGCTTGAAAATGGCGTGATCCGCGAGAACTGGGTGCTTGTCGATCTGCTTCACATGTATGACCAGATTGGTGTGGATGTGTTCGCGCGAATGCGTGAATTCAACAAGGCACGCGGGATGCCGATGTCGCAGGGAGATGCAGCATGACCACGCTTCCCACGACCCCCTCCTTTTCGCTTGCAGGCCGACGGGCGCTTGTGACAGGCGGATCGTCCGGTATCGGTCTTGGCTGCGCGGTGGCGCTTGCCGAGGCGGGCGCACATGTCATCATCATGGCGCGGCGCCGGGCGCAGCTTGATGATGTCGCCGCGGCGATGAAGGCCGCTGGCCAGGCTGTTGAGGTGATGGTCGGTGATATTGCGGACATCGATTCCATGGCGGCGTCGATTGAATCGCTTCGCCCGCTGGACATCTTTGTCAACAGCGCGGGACTTGCCCGGCATTCGCCCGTGCTTGACACCGATCCCGCCGATTTCGACGCGGTGATGAATGTCAATCTCCGCGGCGCCTATTTCGCCGCCCAGGCCGTTGCCAGGGCGATGATAGCCGATGGCCGTCCAGGCTCCATCATAACCATATCCAGCCAGATGGCCGTTGTTGGCGGCATTGACAGAGCTGTCTATTGCGGCTCGAAGCACGCCGTCGAAGGCTTTACCAAGGCGATGGCCATTGAATTCGGTCCTCACGGGATACGGGTGAACACCATCTGTCCGACCTTTGTGCGAACGCCGCTCACCGAACAGACATTCGCCCGCCCCGAACGCGTGCGCTGGATCGAGGAGAAGATCAAGCTTGGCCGTGTTGGCGAGGTCGAGGACATCATGGGCGCGGTGAATTTTCTTGCCTCCGATGCCGCAGCATTGATCACCGGCACGGCGCTGTTGATTGACGGGGGGTGGACAGCGGACTGATGGCACGCGAAACTGCGACATCCCTTGATGTGGCCCGCCATGCCGGCGTCAGCCAGTCGGCCGTCAGCCGGGTATTCACGCCCGGTGCGTCGGTATCGCGGGAAATGACGGATCGTGTCCGTGCCTCAGCAGAAGAGCTTGGCTATCGCCCGAATGTTCTGGCACGCACGATGATCACCGGGAAATCGCGCCTGATCGGTCTGGTGGTGGCCTATCTCGACAATCAGTTCTATCCGGAAATTCTAGAAAAGCTATCAACCCGTCTGCAGTCGCAGGGCTATCATGTCCTGGTTTTCATGGCCCAGCAGACAGCTGGCAATGTCGATGCGGTATTGCAGGAAATTCTGGATTATCAGGTCGATGGGATCGTTCTCGCCTCGGTGGCCATTTCATCGTCACTTGCCGAGCAATGCGATGCGGCCGGCATTCCGGTGGTGCTGTTCAACCGCGCCCAGAAGGATGACCGGTTTTCCACCGTCACATCGGATAATTTTGGGGGCGGTCGCGAGCTTGCCGGTTTCCTTGTTGCCGGTGGTCATCAGCGGATTGCCTATATCGCGGGCTGGGAAGGTGCCTCGACACAGCGTGACCGAGAGGCCGGGTTCCGCGCCGGCCTTGCATCGCGCGGCCGTGATCTGTTCGCGCGGGGTGTTGGCAATTTCCAGTCCGACATGGCAGCCGAGGCGGCGCTGGAGATGTTTTCGTCGGCCGACCGGCCGGACGCGGTCTTCGTTGCCAACGACCATATGGCCTTTGCAGTGATGGATGTATTGCGGCATAGGCTGAATCTTCGGATTCCCGAAGATGTCTCGGTCGTCGGGTTTGACGATGTGCAGCTTGCCGCCTGGCCAAGTTTTGATCTGACAACAGTACGCCAGCCATCCGGGCGGATGGTGGATGCGACTGTCGCCGCGCTTGTCGACAAAATCGAGAATGGAGACGGTGTACCTCAACGCGTTCAGGTGGACGCCAGATTGATTGTTCGCGGATCCGCACGTCGGCCGGAAACGCCTGTGGCAGACTGGGAAAGGGAGTAAGGCAATGAAGGGTTTCGATCCGAAATGGAAGAATTTCCCTGATTACATTCTGGGGATAACTGCCGAAATCTGGGAAGGCCGCGGGATCGCTACGCTGCATGATTACTACGCAGCTGACATCCCGGTACGTTCACCCGGCTCGGTTGTCAGTGGCAATCAGGGTGTGATCGCGGCCACCATGGCAACCCTTGCCGAATTTCCCGATCGCCGGCTTCTCGGCGAGGATGTAATCTGGTCGGGTTCACCGGAAGAGGGAATGCTGTCCTCGCATCGGATTCTGTCAACCGCCACCCATGCCGGAGACGGGGTATACGGCAACGCCACCGGCCAAAAGCTGGTCTATCGGATCATCGCCGATTGCCATGCTATCAACAATCAGATCAATGATGAATGGCTGATCCGTGATCAGGGCGCCATTGTCCGCCAGCTTGGCTGGGACCCGAAGGCCTATGCCGCCGATCTGATTGATCGCGAGGGCGGTGTCGAACACTGCACACCACCTTTTACACCGGCCATTGACATACCGGGTCCGTACAAGGGTCGGGGCAACGACAATGAATGGGGTGCGTCCTATGCCGATATCCTGACCCGGATGATGGGGGCTGACATGGCGGCAATCCCGGCCTGTTACGACCCTGCCTGCCATCTGGAACTGCCTGGCGGCACAACCGCACATGGCCATGACGCGGCCGACCGTTTCTGGATGGGGCTTCGGGCCAGTTTTCCCAATGCCACTTTCACCATTGAACATCAGATCGGTCGCGATGATCCGGATATGGTGCCGCGTGCTGCGATCCGCTGGGGACTTCATGGTCTGCATGACGGGTGGGGAAGCTTTGGCGCGCCGTCGGGCGCCGAGGTATATGTGATGGGGATCAGCCATGCCGAATTCGGCCCGCGAGGTTTGCGCCTGGAATATGTGCTTTTTGACGAAACGGCGATCTGGAAACAGATCATCATGAAGACGGGGTAAAGACATGAATGCCATTGATCTGAACCAGCGCATTGTCCGGTACGGCGACCTGGTGCCATGCCGCACCGCCTTTATCGACG
>CALIBP010000093.1 GCA_938048165.1 uncultured Alphaproteobacteria bacterium
AATTTCTGGACGATCGCTTATCTCGGCATTTTTTCCGGCGCAATTTCGATGGTTGCCTGGAATTACGGGATCAAAACGCTGGGCCCGATACGCGCCAGCCAGTTCCTGCATCTGATTCCAGCCTTTACCGTTGTACTTGCGATCCTGCTCCTGGGTGAAACGCTACAAGGATATCATTTCGCGGGCATTATCCTGATCGCGGTCGGTATCTTTCTGGCGTCGCGCGCCCAAAAATAAGGTGATTTCACCCGGCGTCGCCCACCCGATGTGAAGGGGGTGACCGCGCGATACGGTTGCGTTACAAACAGCCGACATATTGATAAGTGATTTTAACAGGGAGTTTGGCGGAAAATGAGCACTGAAGCCCGCTTTCGCCTGGGTGTCGATGTTGGTGGCACCCATACGGATCTAGTTTTACTGGATGTTGAGACCGGCAAATTTTCGGTCGAGAAGGTGTCCAGTACGCCTCACAATCCCGCCATCGGGGTTCTCAACGGGGTGAATAATTTCGTTGCCAAAGGAACGCCGCCTGATGAGATCGGGTTCTTCTCTCATGGCACAACCATAACCACGAATGCCTTGCTTGAGATGCGGGGCGCCAAAGTTGGTCTGATGATCACCGACGGCTATCGTGCGGTCCAGGAAATTCAGAGCCAGGGGCGCGACGGTAATCCGTTCGATTATTTCTATGACAAGCCGGTTCATCTCGCGCCGCAAAGCATGACGCGGGAAATTCCGGGACGGATTGACTGGGAAGGGGCCGAGGTCACGCCGCTGGATGAAGACGCGGTACGGACGCATGCTCGTTCGCTGATGGAATCAGGTGCAACCTCTATTGCCATTTGCTATCTGTTTTCATACGCCAATTCGGTTCATGAGGAACGCAGCCGTGAGATTATTCTTGAGGAATTTCCGGATGCCCATGTCTCGCTGTCGTCAGAAGTTCTGCCCCGTATTCGTGAATGGCCACGTCTCTCAACAACGCTACTGAATGCCTATTTAGGCCCGGTACTGGTTGACTATATTGGTCATCTTAATCAGGGGCTGGATGATGGTGGCGTTACAACGCAGCAACGTTTCCTCATGCAGTCCAATGGCGGCGTGATGCCCTTTACCGCCGCGGTGCAGGGCGGCAAAACAGTTTACACGCTGTTTTCAGGTCCTGCCGCCGGTGCGCAGGCTGGCGCATATCTTTCCGGCGAGGACGCGATGAAAGGCATCGTGACTCTCGATATGGGCGGTACCTCAGCGGATATCGCCTTTATCGAAGGTGGTGAGCCTCTGGAAGTAACAGAAGTAACCGTGGCGCGGCGTCCGATGGGGGTTCCCGCCCTTGATCTTACGACAATTTCAGCCGGCGGCGGGTCTATCGCCTGGATCGATCGCGGCGGATTCCTCTGTGTCGGGCCGCAAAGCGCTGGCGCAGACCCGGGACCAGCCTGTTATGGCAAAGGTGGCGAAAATCCTGCTGTGACCGACGCTGATATCGCGCTGGGGTATCTCAACCCTGGCTACTTCCTCGGCGGGTCGCAGACGTTAGATAAAAAGGCTTCTGAAAAGGCGCTGGAAGAAAAGATCGCGAAGCCGCTCGGGATGTCGGTTCGTGAGGCTGCAGCCGGTATTCGCCGGATCGTTGATTTGCGGATGGCGGATGAAGTCAAGGTCTTTGGTGCGAAGCGCGGGGTCGATCCACAGGATTTCTGTCTGTTACCGTTTGGCGGCGCTGGTGCGGTACACGCTGCATCGGTGGCCGAAGAACTTGGCATTACCCGCATTTTCGTACCGCCACGTCCTGGCGCGTTTTCGGCGCTGGGTCTGTTGTGCACGGACATTGTCCATGATTATGTGCGGTCTGAGTTGCGCCCCATGGAGCTGGTGTCGCCCGAGCATGCCGAAGAGGTGTTCCAGGAACTGGAAGCGCGTGGTGTCGCCGAACTCAAAGAAGAAGGGATCGACCCGGATGGCGCCGGGTTCGAGCGTGAGCTGGATGTTCGTTATACCGGCCAGGGTTATGAGCTTCGCGTATCCCTTGATGGTCTGGGTGGTGCCAAGGGTCTTTCCGGCGATGATATGGAGGCCGCCCGGAACCGCTTCGATGATCATCATGAGAAAATTCATGGTCACGCCGCGAAAGATCGTTCGGTTGAGATTGTCAGCTACCGCGTTCGGTTGCGGGTTGCTGTACCAAAATATGAGCCCGTTCCTGCCAGCGATGTCGTCGAAATACCGGCACCCGCAGACTCCGTGAAAGGGACGCGGATAGTGTATTTCACGGCCGACGAAGCAACGGAAACAACACTGTATGAACGCGATGCGCTGCCGATTGGCGCTCGTATAGACGGCCCCGCTATTGTTGAGCAGTTTGATTCAACCATTGTTGTGCCGCACGGCTGGGTTGGTCGGATCGATGGCTTTGGAAACCTCATTCTGAGCAGGGAGAGATAAGATGGATCCCGTAACAGTACAAATACTCCGCAATAAGGTTTCGAGCCTTGTCGATGAAATGCACTACCATTTCTACCGCTCAGGCTATTCAACGATTATAAGGGAATCGCGCGATTTTAGCTGTGTCATTCTTGACCCGCGTGGACGGCTTATCATTCCGCCACCGATGTTTTTTCACGGTATCGCCTATCGGACGTTTATCGAAAATCTGTTCAAGAATTACGATCTCGATGAGATCGAAGACGGTGATGTCTTTGTGTCAAACCATCCTTATGAAGCGGGTATGCCGCATGTTTCGGATATGGGTTTCGTCGCACCGATTTTCTCCGACGGCAAGCTTGTAGGATTCTCGGCTTCGATCGCCCATAAGGCGGATATAGGCGGCACCAATCCGGGCAGTACCTCTGCCAACTCGACCGAGCTATACCACGAAGGGCTGTTATTGCCGCCGATCAAGTTTCATCGTGCGGGTGAAGCGGATCCCGATATCATGCGGGTCATCCTCGGCAATAGCCGTCATCCTGATCTTGTACGCGGCGATATTAATGCCCAGGTCGCGGCGACCAATATGGGTGTTGAACGGATGAAGGAAAACGCGGACCGCTTTGGCGCCGATACGGTTAT
>CALIBP010000094.1 GCA_938048165.1 uncultured Alphaproteobacteria bacterium
CATCGTGAAATACAGGCTGTCGACATCGGGGATATCCCGCAGCTGACCGCGAGTCGCGTCGCCGACACCGGGACGCTCCACCTTAATCACATCAGCACCAAACCAGGCCAGCAACTGCGTGCAGGTCGGACCGGACTGAACGTGGGTCATATCCAGAATTTTCACACCATCAAGGGCTTTGCTCATAATCTCGTTCCTCTTCTTGAGAGTTAAATTTCATTATTTCTTGGCGACGACACTTTGAGGGTTAAGATTGCCGATACGGCCGCTCTCAGTCCCTGCTTCTGCGTCAATCACCGCATTCACTAATGTTGGTTTGCCAGAATCCATGGCTGCATTCACAGCCTGGGAAAGCTCATTTGGCGACGTCGCATTAAAACCAACGCCTCCAAAGGCTTCCATCATCTTGTCGTAGCGCGCGTCTTTGACAAAAACCGTCGTCGCAACATCATCGCCAGCAGAATTCTCATCGGTACCACGATAGATACCACCATTATTAAAGACGACCACACAAACCGGCAGGTTGTAGCGGCAGATTGTCTCCACCTCCATGCCGGAAAACCCAAAGGCGCTATCCCCTTCAATGGCTAGAACAGGCTTGCCGGTCTCGACAGCGGCAGCAATCGCCGTGCCCATACCGACACCCATCACACCCCAGGTCCCGACATCCAGCCGTTTGCGGGGCTGATACATGTCAATGATACTGCGGGCAAAATCGAGTGTATTGGCTCCTTCATTGACCAGGATGGCATCGGGGCGTTCCTTAATGATTGTCCGCAACGCGCCAAGAGCACCATGATAATCCATCGGCCCGTTGTTATTTTGCAAACGCGGCGCCATTCGGGCGACATTGCTATCGACCTTTTCCTTCACTGCGCCCGTCCAGGTCGAAGGTGGTACTTTCCAATCGTTACCCATGCCAGACAGCAGAGCATCGACACAGGAGCCGATATCACCCACCACGGGAGCGACGATCTCAACATTGCTGTCCATCTCGCGGGGTTCAATATCAATATGCACAAATTTCTTAGGCGCCGTTCCCCAGGCCTTACCCTTGCCATGTGACAGAAGCCAGTTGAGGCGAGCACCAATCAACATCACGACATCGGATTCTTTCAACACCAATGAACGGGCCGCGCCAGCCGACTGCGGATGGGTGTCGGGCAGCAACCCCTTGGCCATGCTCATAGGCAGGTAGGGAATACCGCTGGTTTCCACTAACGCCCGGATCGCATTGTCAGCCTGGGCATAAGCGGCCCCTTTACCGAGAATGATCAGCGGTCGTTCGGCCCCCTTCAAAACATTAAGGGCACGCTCAATTGAATCGGGCGCTGGCAGCTGACGTGGTGCCGCGTCGATGACTTTCACCAGTGACTGTTCGCCAGCCGATTGATCCATAACCTGACCAAGAAGCTTGGCAGGCAAATCGAGATAGACACCGCCAGGTCGACCAGATACTGCGGCGCGGATCGCCCGTGCAATGCCGATACCAATATCTTCAGCATGAAGAACGCGATAGGCCGCCTTACAGAGCGGCTTGGCAATTGCCAGCTGGTCCATCTCTTCATAATCACCTTGCTGCAGATCAACGATCTCGCGCTCGGATGAGCCCGAAATCAGGATCATTGGGAAACAATTGGTCGTCGCATGCGCCAAGGCGGTCAGACCATTGAGGAAACCTGGGGCAGAGACGGTCAAGCAAATCCCAGGCTTCTGCGTCAAAAAACCGGCGATCGCCGCCGCATAACCTGCGTTCTGCTCATGCCGAAACGACAGTACCCGCATGCCTTCGGCCTGCATCATCCGGCCGAGATCAGTGATCGGAATACCAGGCACATTATAAATGGTGTTGATGTCGTTTAGCTTGAGCGCCTCAATGACGAGATGAAACCCGTCGGTGAGCGCACCTGTTTCTTCGTTCTCTTCAGCCATGGTCTTTTTCCTAATCCAGATAATCTACGTGTTGTTCAACATGGGCAGCGAGATCCAGCGTGTGTTGTCGGGCTAGCCTCTCTGCCAGGTCAGTGTCGCGGCGCTCCAGCGCCTCAATGATATTCATATGGTCAATGATCGATCGGCTGGCGCGATTGTTTTCACCAATCGTACGAATCCGGATCGAACGCATATGAATGAAAAGTGTTTCCGTTAAACTGTTCAGAAGGTCACTTTTGCTAAGTTTCAGAATCGCCTGGTGAAACTCAATATTTGTTCCCGAATATTCATCGATATTCGCCTGCGGCTTTTCGTTCTCGAACGTTGCGAACATCTTTCGCAACCCAGAAATCTCGTCATCACTGGCATTTTCTGTAATCAAACGCGCCGCCATACTCTCCAGCGCCGCCCACACTGTGATCATTTCAAGAATTTCCGTTTTCGTCTTGCGAACAACAAAAACGCCACGCCGTGGCACGACCCTGACAAGGCCTTCCTGCGCCAACCGCGCCAAGGCCTCACGGACTGGAGTTCTGCTAACGCCTAAATCTTCGGATAATTGCCGTTCATCAAGACGGGGCTCACCCTCGCCTTCGTAAATATTGATGGTGGCAATCGTCTCCTTCAGCGCTTCATAGGTACGATCCTTGAGGCTGAAATTAACGTCTATCGGCTGAAGATCCAGTCTAACCGTCGCCAAGAGGCTTCTCTCATAAGATTTGAAAAGATTAACTCTGGTATACCACATACCAGAGTTAATCTGCCGCCGCCAGATCGTTTTGAGGGAATATCCCTGGTATTGAACGGAAAAATATATGCAAAAATGAGTCAGAACTCTAACGCGCATTATACCTGTGGATAAAAGCGGTCTCAGGTCCTATGGACCGCCTTTTATAAGGGCTTTAGAGCGTTGGCAGGGCGCTGAATTTTGTGGATAATTTTTCCCGGTTCAGGCAATGCAATCGTATGTAACGGGTCCGACTGCCAATTGGCACCAGAAGCCATTTGTTCGTAGTCCCAATAACCTCTAAGCTTTCAATACTCAAACAATGCATTAACTTGGGGAGGAATTTATGAAACGATTACTATCTGGAGTCGCTGTTGCAGGGTTAATG
>CALIBP010000095.1 GCA_938048165.1 uncultured Alphaproteobacteria bacterium
CGACCGTTACGGCTGCTCGCGGAGTATTTGGAGCCCCTGGAACGTTTTGAAGAGCATAATATCAAGGACACGATCCTGATTTTTGGCTCAGCGCGTCTTATTTCGCGAGAAGAAGCGGAAAAACAGCTGAATGATGCGAAAAAGAATGGTGGTGATGTTGCAGCGGCTGAACGAGCCTTACGCACATCACGCTATTACGAAGAAACCCGTGAGCTGTCCTATCGACTGACGGAATGGTCAAAGTCTCTGTCAGACACCGAATGCCGCTTTGTGGTTTGTTCCGGTGGTGGGCCTGGCATTATGGAGGCAGCGAATAGAGGCGCCTCTGAGGCCAAAGGTGAAAATATTGGACTCGGCATTTCGCTGCCTTTTGAGCAGAGCAACAATCCGTACATTACCCGCAAGCTCGATTTTCAGTTTCACTATTTCTTTATGCGAAAATTCTGGTTTCTCTATATGGCAAAAGCCGTCGTGGTGATGCCGGGAGGATTTGGGTCGTTTGACGAACTCTTCGAATGTTTGACTTTGGTCCAGACTGGGAAGATTAAAAAACACCTGCCGATCGTACTCTACGGCGACGAGTTCTGGAGAAAAGTTGTCGATCTTGATGCTTTGGTCGAATTCGGCACGATATCTCCCGAAGATGTGAATCTGTGCCACCGCTCCGATAGTTTAGAGGATGCATTCAACTATATTACGGCGCAACTAACGAAGCATTCGATTGATTGTCCGGGGCTTGGTTTGTAGACGGGTTTCGCAAAGCGTTCGCATAATACTTTTTGCGTTATTTTTTACCGCTGGTGTTTCTCCACAGCCGGTATTTTCTCAAAATTCTCCATTGGTGAAGCTGGTCGGTGGGCTGTCCTAGCCGGGCGTGTCTGCGCTGATTCCCTATCGGGGGAAGCTGTGGTTTGCCAACTCGGTTAAATTCGTCAATCACAACTCTGCTGGTCTCTATAGCTTCGACCCGACGAATGGGAGGACACGCTACGAAAAATATCTTTTCAGCCAGGACGCAGGCCATCTCGTTGTGGCCAATGGATTGCTGTATTGGCCATTCGAAGATTCCCGGTTTTCGCCTGGCCATGGTGAGTTCATGGTCACCAATGGCACGGAGTGGAATTGGCATCTGATCCCGGAGAGGCGGGCCTTTCATACGCAAGTCATGCAGGCACAATCTAATAGGCTTTTCGCCGGTATCTCGGCCTGGGTCGGCAAGATTGTGGTTTCGGATGATGGCGGCACCAGTTGGCGCAAATTTTATGCTTACCCGACACCCGATAGACGCGTTAGCCGAATTACCGCGATGGTAGACCTGAACGGCAAAATCTTTGCCGGCGTTACTACCTGGTACGATAACAAAGCGCCTAAACTGTTGATGCAAAATGGCGATAGCATGATGCCGGTTCCAGGCTGGCCGGCGGGTGCCGCCGTTGATGAGATTATCGTTCACAAGGGGTGGGTATACGCTGCCAATGAAGGGCCGAAGGAAAGCGTTTTATGGCGCACGGATGGCCAGAAAGTCGAGCGGGTTGGCGGTCCTTCTGGTGTTGTCAACGCGATGGCCTCGGATGTAAATGTCATATGGGCAATTACAGCCCGCAAGGACGCAGGGGCGCTATGGCGTAGTGTTGATGGATTGCGTTGGGAAGAGGTTCAGAGATTTGACCAAGCCCGGCCACTTGATGTCGTAGTTATGGCCGGACAGCCATTTGTTGGGGTGTTGTCAGATCGAGGCGGCGAGCTTTGGGGCCCTTCGAAAAGAGTATTTATTGCCTTTGATACTCATCGTCAGCCATCGCCGCCAAAGCTGAACCGTCCGCAATTCGAAATCACGAAGGCTCTTAAGAATTTGGATGATGTCATGGGTGACGTTTCGAAATATCAGCGATTGCGATTTGCCATGCGACCATTAGCGGCTGCCCGGACCCCCGAAATCAGCAAAGCACTGGCGAAGCGCCTTGAAGGACCGTTTCCTGACGGCTCGGCCCGCATGTTCGGACGACGACAAATACCGTCGGCGATTTTGGCACAATAGTATTTTCTGTGGGCGATAGCGCATAACGGTCATGGTCGTGTCCCGCTTCACTATTTGCGAGAGCGCTGGACATCTAAAGCGAACCGCGCTGAGAAATACATCCAGCCGGTATTGGCTGAGATGTGGGCGGTGCGCGAACTCGATCAAAAGGATGACGCGACGCTTGCCGCGTTGATCGCCTGGCTGGATTTCAAGGAAGACCCCAAATGGGTAACCGGCGATGTCGTCGGCGCGCTCACTGACCTGACCGGTAAACGATTCGGCTATGATCGTGATGCTTGGCGGCGCTGGTGGCGGGGACGAAAACGCCTCTAATTAATTCTCGATATCATCCAATGCCGAGAGTTTCGGTGGTTGGCCCGGCAAATTCATTTCTTCCCACCGCGCGGCAACCCGGTCGTGAACCGGTTTTCGGATCATTGTACGAACCGGGAATTCGGCGAGGTGTTTGTGTGGTTTGCAGGCATCTATTAGCGCCTTGGAGCCATAGGGGCGGTTCTCTGGCGGGAACTGACTGGGGTCGAGGCCGGTCGACCAGGTTCGGCGCTGCAGGTCAATATCATCCGCAGGATTAGCGCGTGTGCTTAGCGCCCAGAGAACCTGATTGATATCAGTTGGATCGACATCTTCGTCCACCGCGATGATCCATTTGGTGAAGTAAGACCCCGCCGGGCATTGCGCGGTGGCGGAAAGTGTCTGGGCGATGTGACCGGCATATTGCTGCTTGATCGACACAACGGTCATGCCCCAGCTAGACGCCGCTGCTGGGTGACAATAAACGCTCTGCACACCTGGAATACCAAATCGTTCGAGATCATCCCAGATCGCCGCTGACCGCATGATGGCGTAATAGGCACCAATTTCACAGGCCGGGTAATCGGCCATCAGCGCAGCGGTCATGATCGGCTGTTTGCGCATATGCAGCGCCGTTACATTGATCACCGGTTGCGGTTCCTCCGGTCTGCCGTAATAGCCAGTGAACTCACCGAGCGGGCCCTCCATTTCAAGGTCATCTTTTGCGACGGTTCCTTCAATGACGATCTCGGCCCGCGCTGGAATGGGCAGCGATGTCGTGACACCGCTGGTTAATTCCATCGGTGTCCCGACTAATCCACCAATGATATCGAGCTCGGAGGCATCACTGCCATAGGATTGCGCGGCGACCATGAACGGGACCGGATCGATGCCATAGGCGACGACGACTTCGCAGTCTTCGCCACGTTTCCACCAGGCTTCGCGATCTAGAAGACCATGCTTGCCGGGAGAGCAGTACATGCCGACCCGCCGCGGTCCATGCAGCATCTGGCGATAGCAGCCGACATTAATGCGACCGGAGTCAGGGTTCTTGGTGAAAGTAATATCACCGGTGCCGATATATTTGCCGCCATCGCGGGGCCAAAAATGCGGCACCGGCAACTCGGTGAGATCGATATCGTCGCCGGTCAGAACAATCTCATTAACAGGCGCGGTATCTGCGGGAACATCAATCGGCGCCAGCGTCCGTTTGCTGCGGTCGCGGGTCGCCAGGATCAGTTCACCGGTTGGCAGGTCTGGATCGAGCCCGACAGCCAGAGCATAACGACGATTGCTGGCCCCGAGCATATTACTCAGGATACGGGTGCCGGATGTTTCGTTTTCCAGGTTTTCGAAAAGTAATGCCGGGGAGTTTTCATCCTGTGCCACCATATAGGTTGCGGCGGCAAGCTCTTCTTGTGGGTCGACCGGAGCAGTGACACGAAGTAATCCGCCATCGGCTTCGATGGCATCCATCCACTCGCGTAAGTCACGAGGTCCACGTTGATTGTCCATCGCCGCTGCGGGCGGTGTTTTTGATGTATCTGTCATCGAAAGACTTTGCCACGCGGCATCGCCTGACGCAAAGGGCGTAAAGGGTGGTGCTTCCCGTTTTCGGCGTTCTCTTATAGGATTTTCCGCAGCGTCGTTTCGTTTGGAGGTTTAGCCATGCCGATCTTGACCCGTGTCGATCATCTTAATGTTCAGGTGCCGCCCGATAGGGAAGCAGAGGCCATCGCGTTCTATCGTGACCTTGTCGGTTTCAAACAACTTCAAAAGCCAGACAGCCTGGGACCAAAAGGCGGCCATTTCTGCATTTCTGAAAACCCCTGGTACGAGCTACATGTTGGTATTGCGCGGGGAACCAGCGCAGCGGATATCGATTTCAAGAATACCTTACGGAACCATCTGGCCTTTCAGGTTGAGGATTTGGCTGAAGCCCAGGCAAAATTTGAAGGGGCTGGTATCGAAATTATGGAGGCGGAAGCCTCCTATTCGAAAGATCGCGATTTTCATCAGGACCGGTTCTTTATCCGCGATCCGGGCGGCAATCTGCTGGAGATTATGGAAGTTCGGCGTGGTTATGATGCCGTGCCTCATTGAGGAACTGGTTTTCTTTGCCTTCGGGACGACTCCGTTATACAAAATGCTATCAACTAGCTAACGGATTACCGTGACTGAATCCCCTTTTATTATCGATCAGCCTGAGGACATGGTGTTCCGGCTTAACCGCCGCACATTGGCCGATCCAGAAATACTGACACGTGAGCAAACTGCGATTTTTGATAAATCGTGGATTTATTGCGGTCATGAGTCCGAAGTTTCAAAGCCCGGCGATTTTTGTACCCGGACTGTCTGTGGCCGACCGGTCATCTTTAGCCGTGATAGTGCAGGCGATGTTCGGGTATTTCTCAATGCCTGCCGTCACCGTGCAGCTATGGTATGTCGTGAGCCGTGCGGCAATACCCGCCGCTATAACTGTTTCTATCATGGCTGGAGCTATAACCAGGATGGTGAACTTGTTGGCGTGCCGGGCGAAGAGTCCTATCCGCCAGGATTTGATAAGGCGAATTTCTCGCTCGCCGAGCCGCCGCGTGTCGATTCCTATCGTGGTTTCTGGTTTATCAGCTTCAATCCAGACATTACGAATTTAAAAGAATATCTTGCTGGCGCGACGGAATATATCGATCTGGTGGCCGACCAGTCACCGAGCGGCCAAATGGAAGTTATCCAGGGCACGCAGGAATATGATATTCGCGCCAACTGGAAACTCCTGGTTGAAAACAGCTTTGATGACTATCACCTGCTCACGACCCACAAGACTTGGCTCGACTATATGAAGGATTCCGGGGTTCAGGTTGAACCGCCAAAAGGCCAGGGGCTTTTATTGCCGTCAAAGGGTATCGGCAAGGGGCTGGGGAATGGTCATGCCGTTATCGACAACATAAATTTCCGGGGCAGGCCAGTGGCGCGCTGGATTTCGATCTATGGCGAGGATGCCAAGGAAGAAATTGACGAAATCCGGGCCGAACTGGTTGAGCGGCTCGGCGACGAACGTGCCGCTCGTGTCGCCGACACCAATCGTAATCTTGTCATTTTTCCCAATCTCGTGATCAATGATGGTTCGTCGGTCACTATTCGGACGTTCTGGCCGGTGGCTGCTGATCATATGAAAGTCACAGCCTGGGCGTTGGGGACCAAGGAGGAGTCTGAGCGAGCACGGGCGCGTCGACTCGACAGTTTCCTGACTTTTTATGGCCCAGGTGGCTTTGCGACGCCTGATGATGTTGAGGCGTTGGAAGCGGTGCAGGCGGGTCTGGCGACCTGGCGTGAGACGGAATGGTCAGAAATGACCAGAGGCCTCAACAAAGAGGGTGAACAACTCAACACAGATGAAGAGCATTTGCGCGCCTTCTGGCGCGAGTGGAATGCCCTGATGACGGCAGATGCATGAGTGACAAGGATATAACCCGCATCGATGTCGAGGACTTTCTCTATGAGGAAGCTGCATTGTTGGATGAATGGCGTCTCGACGAATGGCTGGAACTTCTCACCGATGATGCAATATACCAAATACCATCGACCGATGCGCCCGATAGTGATGCCCGCAACGCATTGTTTTTGATCGCCGATGACGCAACCCGTATTAAGGCGCGGGTTAAGCGGCTCAACGACACTGAAGCTCATGCGGAATCTCCCCGCAGCCGCACCCGGCGAATGATCGGCAATGTCCGGATTACCGGACGAAACCGTACCGAACTAGAGGTGAGCGCGAATTTCTCGGTCTATCGCTATCGCCGGAACTCCCCGCTAAGGCATTTTGTCGGTCGGTATGAATATCGGCTGAGGGTTACGGAAAAGGGATTACGCATCGCGGAACGGCGCATCATCCTTGATCCAACCGAGCTTGGAACATTGGGTGCGATCAGCTTTATCCTGTAACAGGTTTGAGATTTCTGTCAGGCTTCTATTGAATTCATTATCCGCGGAGCAAATCTCTGCAGGGTAGGTAAGAGTTTGCAGGAGATGCCGAGGTGACCGTTAATGGTGGCAGAATTATGCAGGAGGGGACTCCGGTTGAAATTTACCGGCGCCCTGTTACACCGTTCGTTGCAGACTTTATCGGTCAATCCAATTTGTTGTCGGGAACTGTTTCCGCAGTAAATTCAAAGGATTCTTCGAGAGTTATTGTCGATAGTGTTATCGGACAGCTTGATTGCGTGGCCCCTGGCGAGGTCTTGGTGGGAGATCAGGTGATCCTCGCAA
>CALIBP010000096.1 GCA_938048165.1 uncultured Alphaproteobacteria bacterium
TTGGCACAGTGCTATGTGTCAATGCCACCGCCATCGCCCTTCGTGTATTCATTCGCACCCGCAAAAAATGGTAGACTCCGACTTTAAGATAAAAATCCAAAACCTCGGTGTCTCCTATGGCGCCAAGGTTGCCTTGAACGACATCTCGATGAACATTGATTCCAATGAAATCTTTGGGATCATCGGTCCTGCGCAGTCCGGCAAAACAACGTTTCTTCGCACGCTCAATCGTACCATTGATATCGAGCCTGATGTGACGGTGAAGGGGCAAATCACCATGGACGGCAATGACATACTCGTTGCCAACACCCCCACCGCAGCAAAGAAACTCAAACGCACCGGAGTTAAGGATATATACGGTTATCGACGCCGAATTGGCATGGTGGCACCTCTTCCGGTTGGGTTGCCCATGACAATTTTTGACAATGTCGCGTTCGCTCCAAGACAGGCGGGCGTCAAGGACAGGTCTGAACTCGAGGGTATCGTCGAACGATGTCTCACCCAAGCGGCTCTTTGGGACGAAGTCAAAGACCGTCTTAACACTCTCGGAACCAAGCTTTCCGGTGGGCAGCAACAGCGCCTTACCATCGCACGGGCGCTCTCTCACGAGCCGGAAGTGCTTTGTCTCGATGAGTTTTCAATCGCCATCGATCCCGTCACCACGATGAGAATTGAGGATGTGTTGAAGGAGTTGAAATCGCAGATGACGATCATCCTCGTGACCAACCTGTTGCAGCAGGCCAGGCGCTTGGCCAAGCGTACGGCATTTATTTTGAACAGCGAACTGGTGGAAGTGGACACAACCGAAAAAATGTTTTCCGGCCAAGCGGTCGACACCCGAACCAACGAATTTGTTGCAGGAACCTTTGGATGAGCAATTCAACCGATAATCTCGGCGTCAAGGTACGCGATTTCAGTCTCTGGTATGGAGATTTTCAGGCGTTGTTTAATGTCGACCTCGATATCAAGGACGGCATCATCACCAGTTTGATTGGCCCTTCCGGCTGCGGTAAAACCACCCTGCTCCGTTCACTAAACCGGGTAAACGAGCGATACGGGAATGTCCGTACAGAGGGTGAGATCAAAATCCTCGGCAAAAACATTCTGGACGAGGACGTTTCTCTGCCTGAGTTGCGCAAGAGTGTCGGCATGGTGTTTCAGCGGCCCAACCCTTTGCCTATTTCAGTTTACGAAAATGTGGTGTTTGGACTGCGTATACACTCCAGTAAAAAAGACGTTAGTAAGAGTGTCCTCGATGAGGCCGTGGAAAAAGCCCTGACCGAGGTTCGACTTTGGGACGATCTCAAGGATAAGCTAAATCACCGGGCAACGTCCCTCCAACTGGAACAGCAACAAAAACTTTGCATCGCCCGCCTGTTGCCGCTAAAGCCTCGAGTCATCCTGATGGATGAGCCGTGTTCGGCGCTGGATGTGGAAGCCACTACGGCTGTGGAGGAACTCATGGCCACGCTTCGAGAGGAGTACACAATCATCATCGTCACTCACAACATGGCGCAGGCCCGCCGCGTCAGTGATGAGTGCATCTTCATGCTCCTGGGTGAAGTGATTGAACACGACCGTACCGAGCAAATTTTCCTTTCCCCCAAGGAGAAGAAAACCAGCGACTACATCGAGGGCCGCTACGGGTAATCGCTAAACCCTGTTTGCACAAAGCCCTTAGTTCGTCCGATCGTGGAGGTGGTTGCTTCGCTCAACCACCCCCCCCTTCGCAAAATTAAGTCACCGCATCGAAGTGTGTTCTGTGTTTCTAGATTGTTGCAATGATCCGCTTGGTCAAGCGCTTGGCCATGAGTTTATATCTTCTACAGAGCGGGCGTTCTCCCGTGAGGAATAAATGGATTTGCCCAAACATATTCTCGTAGTGGAGGACGAGCCGGATACCGCGGAACTGCTGGAGCTACACCTCCAAAACGAGGGGTATCGCGTTACTGTCGCAGCAGACGGTGAACAGGCTCTAAGCAAACTCCACAAACTCATGCCGGACATGGTCATTCTCGACCTGATGATTCCGGAAATCGACGGCTTGGAAGTTTGCAAGTTTATACGAAAAGATCCTGCCACCGAGTCATTGCCGGTGATGATGTGTACCGCCAAGACCAGTGAAATTGACAAAATACTGGGCTTGGAGCAGGGCGCCGATGATTACGTCACCAAACCGTTCAGTCCGCGAGAGTTGGTTTTGCGGGTAAAGAATCTTCTCAGGCGTACGGAAACCAATCAGGTGCAGGACGAAAACCGGCTGGAGATCGGTGAGATCAGAATCGACAAGAGCAGTCATGACGTATATGCCGGCGATGTGGAGATTGATTTAACAGCGACCGAGTACAAGTTGCTCGTCCTTCTAACGGATCGCATTGGCCGAGTGCAATCGAGAGAGGTTTTACTCCGAGACGTGTGGGGGTATGAGCCAAACATTGATACTCGAACGGTTGATACACACATGCAGCGCCTGCGGACGAAACTGCTGACCTCCTCCAAGCACATCGTTACGGTGAGAGGGTTCGGCTACAAATTCCTCAATGAGGGTAAATAGAATTCAGGTCGATTTAAAAAAAGCATTAGTCGCAGAGTTCATTGGCACGTTCATCCTCGTGTTTGCCGGTACGGGGGCGATGGTGGTCAACGAAATCACCAACGGAGCTATCACTCATTTGGGGATCGCGCTGATATTCGGGCTGGTGGTCATGGTGATGGTGTACACTCTGGGTCACATTTCCGGCGCTCACATCAACCCCGCAGTCACGGTGGGATTTGCTGTTGCGGGCGAGTTCCCAGCAAAGCGGATCGCGCCCTATATCGCAGTACAGTGCCTTGGTGCGATTGCGGCCAGCTTTATCCTGCTCGGCCTCCTTGGCAACCACGCTAACATGGGCGCCACCCTGCCGCTTGAAATCAAGGAGGGCCAACGACTCCCCCTTGCATGTCTCGTGCTTGAGGGCTTCCTCACGTTCATCCTCATGTTTGTTATTTTAAACGTGGCCGTGAACGCACCGGACAAGAAGGCCTTTGTTGGAATTATCATCGGGGGGATCATCGCTGTGGAATCCGGTTTCGCAGGACCCATCAGCGGCGCCTCGATGAACCCCGCCCGCTCGCTTGGTCCGGCACTGGCCAGCGGCAACTTCACCGATTTTTGGATTTATCTGGCTGGCCCGCTGGCAGGAGCCTTGGCTGCCGTGCCCGCCTGGCGATTCGTCCGCTTGGCCAAGCGTAAGCCGGAACGACCACGCCGCAACCCTCGCGAGCGTTCCCAGCAAAGAATCCAACCGACCAAAAAACAACAATGGAAAAAGAAACCGGCAAACCCACAGTCCTGATTCTTTGCACAGGAAACTCCTGCCGCAGCCACATGGCCGAGGGCATTCTGAAATCCGTTGGCGGTGATTTAATTGATGTGCAAAGCGCCGGTTCCGACCCTGCCGGTTATGTGCACCCACTATCCATCAAGGCTCTCGACGAGATCGGGATCGACATCTCCGCCAACACGTCCAAGCACATGAACCAGTTCCTCAAGCAGGACGTTGAAACCGTCATCACGGTTTGTGGGAATGCCGATCAGGCCTGCCCAACTTACCCTGGGCAGCTTCGTCGCTACCACTGGCCGTTTCCCGAACCGGCCAAAGCAGAAGGTTCCGAAGATGAAATCTGGGCACAGTTTCAGTCCGTGCGCGACGACATTTTCCGGGTTTTTTCAGCTTAC
>CALIBP010000097.1 GCA_938048165.1 uncultured Alphaproteobacteria bacterium
TCTCCAAGATCAATCAGGAACAGTTTGAGGAATTCGGCGATCCCGAAACTCAAACCCGCATTTCTCAGTACGAGATGGCCTTCCGCATGCAGTCTAGCGTGCCGGAGTTGATGGATGTTACTAAGGAACCCAAGAGCGTGAGGGACCTGTACGGTCCCGACGCCCAACGGCCCGGCTCGTTTGCCCGCAACTGCATCCTCGCCCGCCGCATGGCCGAGCGCGGCGTACCGTTTATCCATCTCTTCCACCGCGGCTGGGATCATCATGGCGGATTACCCGGTAAATTCCCGAAACAGTGCAAGGATATCGATCAACCAGCCGCTGCCCTGATCAAAGATCTCAAACAGCGTGGAATGCTAGATGAGACGCTGGTCATTTGTGGCGGAGAATTTGGCCGCACGATCTACTCACAAGGGAAACTCACCGAGACCAATCACGGGCGCGACCACCATAGCCGGTGCTTCACCACCTGGGTTGCCGGCGGCGGATTCAAGGCCGGTTATGAACACGGGCAAACCGATGATCATAGCTACAACATCGTGAAGGATCCTGTGCACATCAACGACCTGAACGCTACACTTCTACAGCAGATGGGCATTGATCACGAGCGCCTCACCTACCGATTCCTCGGACTGGATCAACGCCTCACCGGCGTGGAAGGCGCCAAAGTGATCCCGCAATTGGTGGCCTAAGACCTTACGCGCCGGCACCTTCAGGCTCTAGATTTTCGGAACTCACGGAATCGTCCTCCATGTACCCGTCCACGATGGCGGCCCCCACGGAGTCACCAAAGCAGTTCACGGCCGTCCGGAACCGATCCAGCAACCAATCCACCATCAGGATCAAGCCAATCGCTTCTACCGGCAATCCGGCGGCGTTTAGCACAATCAACATAGTCACCAATCCGGCCTCCGGTATTCCGGCGGCTCCAATGGCCGCCAACGTGGCGGTCACGGCGATAATCACCTGTGTCTGCATCGTTAGGTCCTGTCCCGTGATCGGGAAATAAATCTGCGCGATGAAGATCGCTGCGGCCGCCTCATACAAAGCCGTTCCATCCATATTGATCGTAGCGCCAAGCGGCAGTACAAATTTTGTGGATTTTTCAGAGATCCCCGCCTTGTCCACTGCGCACTCCATGGTGACAGGCAGCGTGGCCGAGGAGCTTGCGGTCGAGAACGCCGTCAACACAGCCTGCGACATATTCTTGAAAAACGTGATCGGATTCTTACGTGTGAAAAACCAGTAGGCAAAAAACAACGTCACGAACATGTGAAAGCCGAGCCCCACTAAAATGGTGATAATGTAGAACCCCTGTTGCCCGGCCATCTCGGCCAGCTTACCTTCTAGATTAGCCTCGCCAAACTTGGATGCCACGAGACAAAAAATACCAATCGGCGCGATGTTCATCAACAGCATGACGAAAGACATCAGGGCAGCGTTTGCCTGGTTGATCATGCGTGTGATGGCAAAAACCTTGTCGCCCATCGTGGTGAGCATCGCCGCAAAAATGATGCTGAAGACAATTAGCGGCAATAGACTCATTTCGGCCGCAGACTTAAACAAATTATCCGTTACCAACATCAAAAGGATATTTTCCAAAATATCCCAGATCGTTTTCTCTTCCCCTGCGGCATTACGTTGAGCCACAGCCTTGGCGTAAGCTTTGTCAGCACTGTCCTTGTTGGCCTCAGCCTCTATGACCTGTTGTTGCAAGGATTCCTTCTCAGGATCTTTCGCCAAAGCCTCCTTAGCTTTGACTAGAGCGGCCTGTGCCTCTTGTTTACGCTCCTGTGCCGCTTCCTCGTTTTTGGCCGCGTCCTTGCGCTTGTTCTCCGCCTCAACCGCATGAGCAGCTTCCTCGTTACTGGAAGCAGAATCATCGAGATTTTTCTGGATACTAGCCTTTAAGGCATTGAGCTCCTCCTCGGCCTTTACCTTTTCGTCGCCAGTTGCATCTTCCCACTTCTCTTTAGCCGCAGCCAATTCCTTGTTCACCCCGGGCTTAAGAATATTGACGGCAATCAATCCCACCGTCACAGCCAGCACGGTGGTGCACATGTAATACCCGACCGCGACGCCGCCTGGTTTGCCGAGCTTACGCACATCGCCCAAACCGAGAATACCGCTCATCACGGAGGAGATCACCAAAGGCACCACCATCATCATGAGCAAACTCAGAAAGACTTCGCCGCCAACCTTGAATTTGACGGCAATTTCAGGAATGAAGAACCCTGCGCCAATCGCTGCTACGATGGCACCAATGATATAGTAGGTCAGATTACCGTGACCGTCGGATTGTTTGTCGCTCATGAATTTCTCCAAGGCGCGTTGGGAATCCCAGTTTAGGGAGACTTGATGTGTGAATCAATGTTTATTCACGTTCTCCTCACCATTGAGTTTCTCGAACTTGGAAACCAACAATGTATCCACGATCAACTGAAACAAATGATATAGCACCAACGGTACGGCCCCGTACGGATTGGCGGGAAAGAAATGACTCCAAATGTAAATCCCGTTGGGCAATGTCTTTTGCGATCCACAAAGAATCACTGCCGTACGATCGGGCCACGAAAGCTTAAGCATTCCGGATGCGAGCACCATCACTCCCAAGAGCAAGGTATGCAACGCAAAGCAAGCC
>CALIBP010000098.1 GCA_938048165.1 uncultured Alphaproteobacteria bacterium
CTTAAGGGGGTTGATCTCTCGCTCCATACCGGGGAAGTCCTCGCGCTGCTCGGTGAAAACGGCGCGGGTAAAAGCACGCTCATCAAGATTCTCGGCGGCGCCCACCAACCGGATGAAGGCACGATCGAGATCGACGGCCAACCGTCCTCCGTCGCCACCCCGCAGGCTTCGCAGGCCGCCGGCATAGGGATCATTTATCAGGAGTTCAACCTCATCCCGCACCTGTCCGCCCGTGAAAATATCTTCCTTGGGCAGGAACCGGGAAGCATCAGCTTCATTCCCCGCGCCAGCGAGGAGGCGCGGGCGCGGGCGTTGTTTGAGCGCATCGGCGTGGAGGTCCCGATCGATGCCGAGTGCAACAGCCTCACCGTCGCCCAGCAGCAAATCGTCGAGATCGCCAAGACGCTCTCGCAGGATGCCCGTATCATCGTCATGGACGAACCCAGCGCCGCCCTCTCCCCGCGCGAAACCAAGGGACTGTTTCGTGTGATCGACGAATTGAAATCGCAGGATATCGGGATCATTTACATCAGCCACCGGCTCGACGAGATTTTCGAGATCGCCGACCGCGTCACCTTCCTGCGGGATGGTGAGCACATCGACACCCGCCCCGTCGATGATCTCACCCTCGAGCAGATGATCGAGCTAATGGTCGGCCGCAGTCTCGACAAGGAATTTCCGAAACGCGACACCACTCCCGGCCAACCCCGATTGGTTGTCGAAAACCTAAACAGCGGCGAGCGCGTGCAGGATTTGTCGCTCGAGATTCGGGCCGGCGAGGTACTTGGCCTCACCGGGCTCGTCGGGGCAGGACGCACCGAGACGGCTCGGCTGCTTTTCGGCGCCGACCGCCCCGACAGCGGCAGCCTCCAACTTGACGGCCAATCCCTCGCCATCAACAACCCGCGGGACGCAATCCGGCATGGCATTTGTCTGCTGACCGAGGATCGCAAGGCGCAGGGACTCGTCCTCGGACAGACGGTCCGCGAAAACTTCGGCCTGCCGAACCTCCGCCACTTCACCTCTGGCGGCTTCATCCGGCAAAATGAGGAAGCTCAGGCCTTCGCCGGATACGTTAACCAGATTCAAATCAAGGTCACCGGCCCGGAGCAGGTCGCCGGCACGCTTTCTGGCGGCAATCAACAGAAGGTCGTTCTCGCCAAGTGGCTCCAACGCAACGCCGAGGTCATCATCTTCGACGAACCCACCCGCGGCATCGACGTCGGGGCCAAATACGAGATTTACCAACTCATCAACCAACTCGCCGAACAAGGCAAAGCTGTGCTGATGATCAGCTCCGAGTTGCCGGAAATCCTAGGTATGACCGACCGGATTATTGTCATGAACGAAGGCCGAATCACCGGAGAAATTAACGATGTGCCAAGCGCGACTCAGGAAGACGTAATGCGCCTGGCTACCAGTCAGGCAAAGGGTGAGGGTTCAGGGGTTAGGGGTGAGGCAGCATGAAAAAACTAACCTACACAAAACTTCTTTTCGACTACGGCACCCTGTTCGTGCTCGCTCTGCTCTGCGCCTGGTTCAGCTATGTCACCATTGAGGAACAGTCGCCGACCAGTCCCGCAGCAGCCGAGCGCTTGGCCAATCGCGTGGGCGGCCAACTCCCCACGGGAGCCAGCGTCGTCGTGCTCGCCCGACAGGGCGGCGAAGGCAGATCATTCGCGAACGCATTAGCCGAGCAATTGGCCAAGGCCGGCGTCACAGTGGCATCCACCACGGTCGGGCAGCCGGTCGACGCCCGAAAGGCACTTACCGATTTCGCCGCAACCGGCGCGGAACTCGCCGGCATCATCGCCGACAAGCACATGGCCAGTTTCGCCAACACAAACCTCGGCGCGCTTGGCCAAGCGCATTCGACACTGGCCAAGGCAAAGATTTACCAGCCAACCAGCTATCGCTGGCCCAACTTCCTTAAACGGGACAATTTGCTGAACGTGATGAAGCAAATCTCGGTGGTGGCCATCATCGCCATCGGAATGACGTTGGTCATCATCACCGCCGGGATCGATCTTTCGGTCGGCAGCTTGATCGCCTTTTCCGGCGTGATCACGGCCCTCGCCATCCAGTCGCTGGGTGGTGATTCCCCCACCACGGGACACCTGTGGCTTGGCGCCATGGTCGGCATACTCGCCTGCGGTCTCGCCGGACTGTTCACCGGCAGTCTGGTGACACTCTTTGGTATCCCGGCATTTATCGCCACGCTTGGCATCATGTTCATCGCCAAGGGACTGGCCTTCATTATTTCCGACTCCGCACCTGTGCCGGTGGCAAATGAGGCCTTCGGCTGGCTAGGGCGTGGCCGCGATTTTTTTGGCCTACCTAACAGCGTGGTGCTAATGCTGATTCTTTTCGCCATTGCGCACGTGGTCATGACCCGCACCTCGATCGGCCGTTACATTTACGCCGTTGGCGGCAACCCAGAGGCAGCTCGGCTTTCCGGCGTGCCGGTAAAATGGGTGTTAGTCTTCGTTTACACGCTTACCGGATTACTGGCCGGACTCGGCGGAGTCATGGAGGCGTCGCTTCACATCACTGGCGACCCCAAATCCGGTGATCTTGTGGAATTGAAAGTCATCGCGGCTGTGGTCGTGGGAGGCACCAGTTTAGCCGGTGGCCAAGGTCGAATTCTCGGGACCCTCATCGGAGCTTTCATAATCGCCGTCATCAATAACGGCATGAACCTCACCGGCGTTGAGTCGCACATGCAAAAGGTCATCTACGGGGCTGTCATCCTCATCGCCGTCCTAGTCGACCGCCTGAAAATCCAACTCATAAAACTTAAAAAAGCGTAACCGAAACCTAACGAAAATCTGTAGGTACGAGCTAGCAAGTCTGCTTGGTTTTACAACTGAGTTCTCCTCGCTCGAAGGTGCTGATGCGCGGGGCAGTTCCATCCAGTGCATCATGTTTAATAATGATACCGTATTGGTTTAGTTGTTCTGCAACAACGATTTTTTAAAATCTGAATATTCCGTGTTCGCAGAGTCCAACTCTATTGCACGATTGATAAATTTTAATGCATCGGATCGATTATTAAGCATTTTCTCAATCTGCGCGCTTTTAAAATAAAGAGATGAATTATCCTCTTCTAGTTCTATTGCTCTAGCAGCTATATATCTTGCTTGAATCTCTGGTTTATCAGAAGGACCTGCATTGGCTACCAACTGATATGCGAATCTACTCAGTGTAATTGGATGATTGGGGCGCAGTCGCAATGCTTGCCTCAATTGATGCAGGCTAGTTGATTGGGACAATTCTTCAAAGAGATCATTTAATTTAATATCCACTGAAGGACCAGCATAACGTTCGGAAGATTTATCGCTAACCCAGTTCACCCACGACTTCATATCATTCGGGACATTGCTAATTTCGAAATCCTTGTTGTATATTTCCTTAGCATCAAATTCATTTATAGAAAAACCAATTAAAGAATTTGCTAAGGACGGCAGCCAATTATCATAGTTCGTATTTTCATTAGGAATATGAACAGGAATCCTGTTTAACTTTCCAGAAAAATTTCTGCATGTAAGTTTAGTACCTGTATTATTAATAAAAATATCCCACCCACGCATAATTTTTACAGGCCCCATGAAAACATTTTGCTCAAATCTGTCCCAACCATATAGCTGTTCACCTGCATATGTAAACACGTACCTGTCGTTAACAGGATGAAAAACTATTCCATCAACATCTGACTTATGCGCTAATGTTCCACTAACAAGCTTATGAGTTCTGAGGTCATAAAATTTGACTAGACCACCGGATGAAGAAATAGCAACTATAGTTTCTTTATTGTTAACACTAATTCCGCGACTAAAACCTCCTTCGAGAATAACCGTATTACTTTTACCGTTATTTACATTAATAAATTGCACTCTAGGAGAGTCTAATTGAGCTAAAACACAAGTAGCTGCATCATTATAGTACTTTGCAGTAATACTTCTCCTGCCTCTTACAAGAGACCCCAGCTTTCTATTATTTTCACAGTCAAAAACTTGGCCTGAAAAAAGGTTTTTACACAAGACTAGACCTTGATTACCGATGTATTCAATAGAACGAAATTCTTTACCAACAGGCATTGAATAAACTGTATCATTCTCTTCATGTAGGTCACAAATGGCCACTTCTCCATCATTTTTGAGAATGGAAATTTTACTTCCATCATGGCTAATTGAAGCGTGTATAGAACTTTCAGGTAAAAGCGATTCATTGATTGTTTTTCCTGTATCTAAATTAATGGATTTGGCAATAAAATTTGAAGTGCTATTAAAAGTTAAATAAGTTACAATGTTATTATCCCAATCAACACCCATTGAATAAAAAAAGCGATTCCTTGAAGTTCGCAGATTTACATTATTGACTGGAATCCTTTGTTCATCTCCATTTTTAAAATTTATAGATGAGAAATAAGCTGAATTTAAATGCGCATACTGATCGCTTTCAGGATTATAAATATTTGCGCTAGGACCACCAGGCAAAGACTTAAATGTGGGTTCAAGCTTTAAGAAAGGCCCATCAACACGATATATATCCCCCCCCGCTACTGTTGCATATAAAGAGTTACCATCTTTTCCAAATGACAAATTAATAACGGATTCTTCAAATCTCATTGGAATGGATATTTGATCACCAGTTTCAACTGACCATAACCGCACAGTCCGATCTCTTGATCCACTTGCTATAAGCATACCGTCCGAACTCAAATCCACATCATTGATTGCATCCCTGTGCCCATCCATTCTAATTATTTTCCCTCCACTAAAAAAACCAGCTAACTCACCCCCACTTGATCCGACGATTATATAACTATCATTAAAAAAAGTATTGTTTAACACTGGAAAATGCTTAAACCCTAAGTCAACGTTAATGTCAGGGCTTTTCTTTAGTGGGTACATATCTCTACCGAATGAAAACTCATTATTCTTGATCATCCAATGAGCTGTTGTTAAGTAGTTATTACCATCAGTGAAACCAACAAATTGCATACCTTGGTCCATATCAATCTCTCTTATCAGGGATGAATCTCCACTATTAATATCATACACTTTAATATATGCAGTATTAGCACCTACTATAGATTGAGCTACATAATCACCGTTATTTGAAAACGCTGACCTATAAGTTCTGCGGTCATTAATAGAACTTTCTGTATTATTGAATATAATATCACCGCTCTTAGTTTCAAGCACGCTGAATGAACCATTTTGGTTATAAGCTGCAAGCAATTTCCCGTCCCCCGTAATGTTAAAACCTCTTGCGCCATTAAGCTTACTGAAATCTGATTTTTCTTTTGTGGTTAAGTCAATCATCGTGATTGAATAAATATCTTTTACATAATCTCTTTGCCCATAGAAAAGCAAATTCCCATCTTCTGATAAAACACCGCCACTAATTTGATTTGTGGTTGTGTAGGAATATATTTCTGTTCCGTTAAAGTTCAAAACCTTGCAACGATTTAACTTATCTTTTAATCCAAATTCAACAATATGCTCGTTAATAGCATTAACAAGAATGCCTCCATTACTGCCTGATGGTTCAAATTCCTGAGGTGAGTAAATTTTTTTAACGTTCCTAGGCATCGCAGTCTGTTCCAGGAGAGAGACCAATCTAATACCTGCAGAATGATAAGACGGATTTTCTTTTATTGTTTTTGCGAGGACAGCAATGGCTTCATCTTGCTGATTACTGTCTGCAAGACGATTAGCTTGTTTTAAACTCACCCTACTAAGATTATTTCGAATAGTCTCTCTTGAATCTATTATATAAAAAAGACCAACTGTTATTGCTAAAACAGCGACACCAAAAGTTAAAACTAATTTCTGCCAGAGTGACTTGGATCGGCGCTCCTCTTCGGCCAGACGCCGGGCCTGTTCGAGTTCGCGTTTGCGGGCTTCCTCCTTCGCTTTTTCCTCGGCAATGGCGGTCTCGTGACTTTCTTCAAGGAAGGCCATGGCGTCCTTGTAGCCCGGATAGTAGCGGTCCGCCCATGCCTCGGTGGGGTTGTTTTGGTCACGCCATGAAAGGCTGATCTGCAGGTCGGGGTCGCGGTAAAGACCGGCCTTGTTTTCCCTGTACAACTGGGCGGTGTCGGCCAAACGACGGTAAATCCGGGCAGACTGCGCCTCTTCGTCGACCCAGCCAACCAAGTGCTGCCAGACGCGCATTAGGCTCTCGTGGGAAATATCAATCACGATTTTCGGCCCTAGCGCAATGGAATCAGGAGGCATGAGAAATGTCCGGCCCGCCGCTCGGTAAGCTTCAATGACTGGTATCAATTTATTGGGATCATCAGCCCCGACAACTTCAGCCAACTCAGATAACGCCATAGGACGGCGAATCCCTCTTCCCCCACTGACGCGCTCTGTAAGGGCTTTAAAAATACGTTTGCAATAGGTACGTTCTTCCTCACTCTGAAGTTCCTCATAAACTTCATCAGCATGACGAGAAAGTGCCTCCTTCATACCACCGGTGGCTTCATAATCATCAAGATCTAACGCACCTTCACCCCCAGCCTTCTCGTGGTATTCCCACGTACGCATGAGGGCATGCTGAAGGATGGGCAACTGGTCTGGGTCGTCGCCAATATCGTTAAGCAGCTGCTGAACAAGGCGAGCCTCGATCTGCTTGCCACCGACCTTGACCGGTCCCTCGATGGCCAGGCGGCGCTGGTTGCGGTTCAGCCGGGGGATGAGGTATTCGCCCTCGTTGACCGCCTCGGCCAAGCCACGGAACTGCGAGCAGTCTCCGAGAAAATCGGACCGCATGGTGATGGTCACAAAGATTGACTTGCCGGTCTGCTGCGTGGCCTCGAGCAGGAGGCTGATGAAGTTGGCGGCCTCCTCGGCGTGTTTGCCGCTGCTGGAGCGGAAGCGGAAGATTTCCTCAAACTGGTCGACCACGATCAGCAGATTGTCCTCCTTCTCGAGAGTACTCTGCGAGACGGCCTCGATGAGGCCCATGGTACTGCGGCCAAGCATTGCGCGCAGGTGGCGGTAGTAACCTTCCTCGTCGGTGTCGTAGATGCCGGAATCCTCAAGCGACCTGGCCAAGTTGGTGAGCGGATCGCCTCCGGGACGCATGACGGCGATCTCCCAACTAGAGCCGGCGTCAGTCATGGTGCCGCCGTGAAGTTCCGGCAACAGGCCGGCACGGACGAGGGAGGATTTGCCACTGCCGGAGGTCCCGACGACGGCCATGAACCGCGCTTGGCCAAGCCGCTTGAGTAGCTCGATCGTCTGGTCTTCACGTCCAAAAAACAGGTATTTCTCCTGCATCTCAAACGGGCGCAGTCCCGGGAATGGGTTCATTTTTTGAGCCATGGGAAGGTAAATTGGTAAGTTTTAGTTAGTCTTAAGGGAATTGACAAACGGCTCGACCAGAGCCTGATCGAACGCAGTCTCAGCTTGGATGAGTTCCGCGAAGTGGGTCTTGAATCGTTTTTTTCGGCGATCCTCCGGTGGGCCGACGTAGACCGACTTGGCCAGCCACTCCTTTTCGCGGCCGTACCCGGGCGCCTGCATGAGATCCATCAACTTGGTCTCAACCCAAGCGCGTGTGCCGTTGCCAAAATAAATGAGCGCGGCGTCACAGCGGGCAAGTTTGTCGCGGTGCACCTTGGTGATGTGTTCCTCTCCCCCCTCAAATTCCGGCACCATCACCTCGAGGCCCTGATCGAACAGGTAATCCTCAAGCGGTTCGACCTGCTCCTCGTCGGTGGCGTCGTAGATCAGGTAGACGCTCGACTTGGCGTCGAGGGCGGTCGCGCCGCCCGTGGGCGATGCGGTTTCGGGTTCGGCAGGCGCCTCCTCCTTCAGCATGTCGAGGATGGTGTTGCGCACCACGTCCAATTCGTCTGCGATGACGTCCGCCTTTTGGTTGAGTTCGCGATCCTCGCGGACGGATTGAATGTACTCAGCCTGCCGCTTGTCGTCGGTAATCATCCCGTGCGGAAACCAGACAACCCTTGGCACGGGGTTCTCTGCATCCAGTTCCGCCGCCACGCGAGCTTGGATCACCGGGACCGATTCCTCGGAATTCTCCGGCACCATCCCGTAACGCTGCCCAACGATGTGCAGCACGAGATCCGACTGCGCCATATCATCGCGTACGCGTTCCTCGATCGCGCCCAACTCCAGCGGGAGCGACGCCTTGGGCAACACATCGTAGCCGCGCTCGAGCAATTCGCGCTTGAGCTTGTCCCGCTCGGCTTCCGACTCGGAGGTCGTGGTGGCGAGGTAGACCGTCTTACCGGTATTGGTGACATCGTGGGCCGCCTCACCGCCCGCCCCGGCTCGCAGCCGCTTGAGCAGGTCGCTCAACTCATGGGCGAGGTCGAAAATCCGGGCATAATAATTCTGCTCCGCCTCCTTGCCGAAGACATCGTCGAATTCCACCACCCGGCCGGTATCGGGGTCGACATCGTAAAATTGAAAACCGAGCAATCCGTCGAAGAATCCGCGAATTTTGTCCGGCACCTCCTCCGCCGATATCGGAGTCTTGACAACCTTGAAGACGCGGGACTTGTCATCGACCTGCAGTAGCCCCTCCTCGTCGGCGGCATCGATAAAGCCGCTCAACTCGCGCACGCACCAGTCGGACTTCACGTAGCGCGGGGTCATGATGCTGAGCATCACGCGGGCCTTTTTGAATTCGCCGACGATCGACTGGTCGAACACATCGTTGCCGGACAATTTAGGATCGCGCCAAATGGTCGGTTCCTCGCCGAGCAACTGGCCAAGCCGCACCTCCAGGATTCGGTGAAACTTGGTGATCCAGCCCTTCTGCCCCTCGGTCAGGGGTTTATCGTCCAGGTGCGCGTAGCTGATAAAAATATCGTTCATCACTGAGCATTCATTATTTATAAAAAAGTCATTAAAACTGACCCGCGATTGACACGCAACAAGAAATAATATTTTCATGAAATCTATTCA
>CALIBP010000099.1 GCA_938048165.1 uncultured Alphaproteobacteria bacterium
CGGGTCCGTACAAAAAGCTGCTTGACCGCGGGCTGATCGCCCAGGAATCAAACCAGCATCAATACCGGTTTATCGATATCGTTGACCCGGATGATGGAAAACTTCTGTTTAAACTGGATCATGAGGTGCGCGCGATGACGCATCCGTTGTATGGTCGCTCGAAGGTTAATCGTAACCCGGATCAATCTAACGCGCTATTTGCCAAAGGGCATGAGACCCAACCATGGCTGGCGTCAGCAACAGGGAGTTAAAAAGGATGCTCGAACTTTATACTTGGATGACCGATAACGGCTATAAAGCCCGCCAGATGGTTGAAGAAACCGGCATCGAATATGACTTAAAACCGATCAATCTGCGCAATAAAGAACAGTTTGATCCGGAATATCTCAAGATCAGCCCCGGTCATAAAATTCCGGCAATCATTGATCCTGACGGGCCGGATGGCAATCGGGTCACTCTCTGTGAATCAGGTGCGATTCTGAAATATATGGCGGAAAACTACGCCCCTGCGCTTTATCCGGAAGATCCGATGCAGCGGATTAAAGTAGATCAGTGGTTCATCTATGGCTCGGCGCAATGGACGACATTAGCGCAACAGTACGGATTGTTTATGCATCGCCTCGGCGAAGATGTGCCACGCGCACAGGAACATTATACCGGTGTTCTCCGCGATATGATGACAATGTATGACAAGCATCTTGGCGAAAATGAATATATCGCGGGCGATTATTCGATTGCCGATATAACCGTCTCTCCGGATATTCATGGTCATGGCGTGAATGATATTGGGCTCGATGAATTCCCGAATATCAAACGCTGGCACGCGGCCATCGAAGTACGCCCGGCTGTTCAGAGAGCCTGGACGCCTTTCGCTTAAGAAGACGATCTCAAACTAACGGTCTGTGACGTGTCTTCGTCACAGACCGTTTTTGGTTCTAACGCCAAGTGGCTTCCTTAATGAAAGTCGCGTGATGGGTACATAACCTGCCCTCCTTCGCCGAGGGTTGCGCTTTCATCGGCAGCAGTAACTTCTGTTTTGAAACGTTGGGGCGCTTCCATCAGCGCCATCAGCCTATCAGTCATATCTACCAGCCGTCTTGCGACAAGGTGAATAACAATGCCCTCGCGTTGCAGCTCACCGGTGACGCAGAGCAGGCGGGCGGCGAGCGTTTCCTTGCGATAGCGTTCAAACAGCCTGGGCCAGACAATCACGTTGGCGATGCCGGTTTCATCTTCCAGTGTTGCGAAGATGACGCCGCTGGCGGTGCCAGGACGCTGGCGGGTGATAACGAGTCCCGCCACGGTGACTTGTTTGCCATTCTTGGTTTCTCCTAGCTGAACGGTCGGGATAACCCCTTCGCCCGTTAGGCGGTCGCGCAGCAGTTCGAGCGGGTGATGTTTAAGCGATAGCCGGATGGCCGCGTAATCATGTGAGACTTCTTCTCCTGGTGCCATCACCGGTAGGGTCACTTCTGGTTCAACGATATTCTCTCCGACGTCAGCAAATAGTGGTAACTGACCGGGGTTGATACGCCGCACCTCCCAGAGTGCCTGACGACGGGACAGGCCGAGGGAGCCGTAGCTATCGGCCTTGGCGAGACGTTCGAGTGCTGACGGTTGCAGATTGCTGCGTAACCATAAATCTTCGGGACTGGAGAAAGGTCGTGCGTTGCCTGACTTTCGGGCCTGCAGTAAGGCTTCAGCAGCATCCGGCCTTAATCCCTTTATCTGCCGAAACCCGAGTCTGAGGGCCGGTGCGTTCTCGCGGTCTGGCTCTAGCGTGCAATCCCATTCGCTGTAATTGATATCGACGGGGCGGACAGTCACACCGTGTTCACGGGCATCACGGACGATCTGAGCCGGGGCGTAGAAACCCATGGGCTGGCTGTTAAGCAGGGCACAGGCGAAGGTGGCGGGGTAGTGACATTTGAACCAGGACGAGACATAGACCAGCAGGGCAAAGCTCGCGGCATGGCTTTCGGGAAAGCCGTAATCGCCAAACCCTTCAATCTGTTTGAAACAGCGTTCGGCAAAGTCCGGCTCATAGCCACGTTCGACCATACCGTTGATCATCTTGTCGCGATAATTCTGAATGGTGCCAAGCCGCCGGAAAGTGGCCATGGCGCGGCGTAGCCCATCGGCCTCGGCAGGGGTAAATCCGGCGGCAACGATGGCGATCTTCATCGCCTGTTCCTGAAACAGCGGCACGCCATAGGTTTTCTCCAGCACAGTGCGTAAAGCCTCGGAAGGATACTCGACCTTCTCCTCACCATTTCGCCGCCGTAGATAGGGATGCACCATGTCGCCCTGGATTGGTCCGGGACGGACGATGGCGACCTCGATAACCAGGTCATAGAAATTTCTCGGTTTGAGCCGCGGCAGCATGCTCATCTGGGCCCGGCTTTCGACCTGAAATACGCCGACGGAGTCCGCCTTGCACAGCATGTCATAGACGGCTGGGTCTTCGGCGGGGATAGTTGCAAGTTCGAGCTTTCGGCCATGATGCACATTCAACAGGGACAAAGCCTTGCGGATACAGGTCAGCATGCCGAGCCCCAACACATCGACTTTTAGAATGCCAAGTGCATCGAGATCATCTTTGTCCCATTCGATGGTGGTTCGATCATCCATGGCGGCGTTGGCAATGGGCACCATCGCGTCCAGCCGTCCGCGGGTGATGACAAAGCCACCGACATGCTGGGATAGGTGACGGGGGAATCCCGTGATCTCACGCGCCAGTCGTAGCGCATGCCCAAGACGTTTTTCCTTTGGGTCGAGACCGGCTTCCCGCACGTGATCATCATCTATGGAGCCTGATCGCCGTCCCGAAACCGTGCTCGCTAAAGCATCCTCGACATCGCGGGTGAGGCCCATCGCTCGGGAAATTTCGCGCATGGCGCTTCGACCACGATAGTGAATGACCGTGGCGGCCAGCCCTGCCCGATCACGGCCATACTTGCTATAGATATATTGGATAACCTCTTCCCGGCGTTCGTGCTCGAAATCGACATCGATATCGGGCGGCTCCCCACGCTCGGCGCTGATAAAGCGCTCGAAAAGAAGATCAATCCGGGCGGGGTCTATGGCGGTGATGCCGAGGCAGTAACACACGGCTGAATTGGCGGCGGAGCCACGCCCCTGACACAAAATGTTTTCCTGATTGGCAAACTTGACGATGTCGTGGACGGTGAGGAAGTAGTTGGCGTAGTTCAACTCGTCGATCAGCGTAAGCTCGTGGACGATCTGTTTTTTGACCTTGTCGGGTATAACGTTGGGGTAACGGCTTGCGGCTCCTTCCCAGGTCAGTGTTTCGAGATGAGCCTGTGGCGAGACGCCTGGTGGGGCTTCGTCATCAGGGTACTCATAAACCAGCTCATCAAGCGAGAACCTGCAGCGCTCGGCGATTTCTACTGTGCGGGCGATGGCATCAGGGTGGTGTGGGAACAAGGTGGCCATCTCATCACCGGACTTGATGTGGCGCTCGGCATTGGCGAATAGATGATAAACTGCTTTCTCGACGATGCAGTGTTTGCGGACTGATGTCAGGGCGTCTTGTACATCACGGCGGCTGGCATCGTGATAATGAACATCATTGGTGGCGATGAACGGGACAGAAATCGCTTCTGCGAGCTCTGTCAGGTGCATAAGTTTGCGTTGATCACCGCCGGTCATCAGATTTTGTCCGGCAAGATAACAGCGGCCGGGCAGGGCCGTTCCGAGTTTCTGTAGTGGCTCTGGGGTAGTGGCCAGAGAGATCGCTATCTGGTCGTCGGCCTGTTTGATAAAATCATCAATTTTTAAATGGCATTCGCCCTTCGGTGCCCGGCGGCGGCCCAGCGTAATAAGTTGCGACAGGCGACCATAGGCGTCCCGATTCATTGGCAGACAGATCAGGCTGGGCGCATCGGTAAAGTCCAGCCGGGCCCCAACAATCAGCTGTATATTTGCTTCGCGCGCCGCCAGATGGGCGCGAACGACACCAGCCAGCGTATTGCGATCCGTAATCGCTATGGCCTTCAGACCCCTCTCGGCGGCACGGGCGACTAGCTCCTCGGGATGGGCAGCACCCCGTAAGAAGCTGAAATTACTGGTCGTTTGTAGTTCAGCGTAGGGTGTCATCCAAACAATCCATGCAGGAACCAGGATGTTTTACCAGTGCGATAGAGC
>CALIBP010000100.1 GCA_938048165.1 uncultured Alphaproteobacteria bacterium
CAGTGGCAGCGTCACCGCCGGCACCCCGGCCAGCGTGAAGATCGTCTGGCAGATCGCATCGCCGGTGCCAGCCTCGAACAGCGGCGCCTCGCCAGGCGCGGCCGGCGAGATCACCGCGTCGAACTCGGTAAACAGGGTCGTGAAAAAGGCCACCGCCTGACGGCGCATCTCCAGCGCCTCTTTATAGGCGGCCTCGCCATAGCTGCGGCCACGCGTGATGGCGTCCTGCGAGTACTGGCTGAGCCCGTCCGGGCCTTCATCGAGAAGCCAGCCAAGCAGATCGGCATATTCATGGATATGGATGATATTGTGCGCGGCGATGAATCCGGCGAATGACTCAGCGGCATCAATGCGCTCCACCCGCTCGCCAAGCGCGTCGAGAAGTTCTTCCATCCCGTCCCGCGCTGTCGGCGTCAACCGGTCGAAATAGGGCATGTCGAACCACAGGAAATTCGGCTCGATCGGCACCTCGGCTCCGGCACCGGCGCGCATCGCCGGACGCGGCCTGGCAAAGCTTGCCGGATCACGCTGATCATAGCTGCCAAGCACATCGGCCAGCAGGCCGATATCCTCCAGCGAATTGCCGAAGACACCCATCTGGTCGAGCGTTCCCGACGTTGCCAGGACACCGGTTCGCGGGATGATACCGGCGGTTGGCTTGAAACCGAAGGTACCGCAGAAGGAGGCCGGCCTGATCATCGACCCGTTGGTCTGTGAGCCGACAGCAAGCGGCACATGGCCTGCCGCGACGGCAGCGGCGGACCCGGACGATGACCCGCCGGGCGTATGCGCCGGATTGACCGGGTTGCGGGTGGCGGCGGGTTGCTTGAAAGCAAGCTCGGTCGTCACCGTCTTGCCGATGATCACCGCACCCTCGGCACGAAGCGACTCGACGAGTCGCGCATCTGTTTCGGGAACACGTCCCTTCATCGCCGCGGCACCGCATTCACAAGGCATGCCGGCCACATCGATGATATCCTTCAAGCCGACCGGCACACCGTGAAGACGGCCAAGCGGCCTGCCGCTCTGACGAAGCCTGTCGCATTCATCGGCCCTGGCGAGGGCCCCCTCGGCATCGACATGCACCCACGCCGCAAGTGCGGAATCCGCCTCGATCCTGTGAAGACTGGACTCAACAATGTTTCGTGAGGTGGTATGGCCATCGCGAATGGCCGACACCATGTCTGCGGCGAACATTGGTCACCCTCCTATGGAATATACGGGCCGAACAGATAATCCGGCAGCCACAGGGCAAGGTCCGGGAACTGATAGAGAAGCACCATCGAGAAGGTGACGATCCCCAGATAGGGAAGGATTCCCTTGAAGATCTCGATCAGCTCGATCTGGTCCTTCAGCACCCCTTTCAGATAATAGGCCGACATCGCCATCGGCGGCGTCAGGAACGAAGTCTGGAGGTTCAACGCCACCAGCATCGCGAAGAAATACGGGTTGATGCCGAAATTGTCCAGCATCGGCAGGAAGATCGGCACGAAGATGATCAGGATTTCCGACCATTCCAGCGGCCAGCCCAGAAGGAAGATGATCAGCTGCACCATGACCAGGAACTGCCATGGCTCGAGATTCATCGAAAGCACGAAATGCTCGATCACATCATGACCGCCAAGATAGGAGAAGACCGAGGCGAAGGTCCATGACCCGATGAAGAGCCAGCAGACCATGGCGGTCGATTTCGCCGTCAGAAAGACCGATTCCTTGACTTTTGTCCAGGTCAGCGACCGGTAGATGACGGCAAGGAACAACCCGCCAAGCGCGCCCATCGCGGCGGCCTCGGCCGGCGTCGCCAGCCCGCCGAGGATGGAGCCCAGAACAGCCGCGATCAACAATGTCAGCGGGACAAAGGAAATCAGCAGGTCGAAATAGATTTTTGCCGCCGGCGGTACATCCTCGGCGCGCGGCTTTGGTGCCAGTTTTGGCTGCATGAAGACCCTGATGATGACGTAGACAATGTAAAGACCGGCCAGAAGCAGGCCCGGGAACATCGCCGCCGCATAGAGGCGCAGCGGCGACAGTTCGGCGATCGCCGCATAGACGATCAGCATGATCGAGGGCGGGATCAGGATGCCGAGCGTGCCACCGGCGCAGATCACACCCGATGCGAACTGCTTGTTGTAGTTGGCCGCTGCCATCGCCGGAAAGGCCAGCAGGCCCATCAGTGTCACCACCGCGCCGACGATCCCCGACGCGGTCGAGAACACGGCACAGGTGACCAGCGCGGCGATGGCCATGGACCCGGGCAGATTACGCGCCGCCATCTGCAGGGAATGGAACAGTCGGTTGACGATATTGGCACGCTCGACGACATAACCCATGAACAGGAACAGCAGGATGGCGACAAGTGTGTCGTTTTCCATCACCGAATAGGTATTCTGGTTCAACAGATAGAAGATATTGTTGTCGAAGATGTCGGCAACGGTCTCGATCCCGCCCTGATAATAGGCGTAATAGCCAAAGCCGACCCCCATCGCGAGCAGGGTGAAGGCGATCGGGAAGCCCAGCAACACCATGAAGATGAACATGCAGAGCATCAGAATGGCGACTTGTGGATCAGTCATCGGGCCCTCTTGTCAGACAGGAAATGCGGCGGTCATGGCCGTCAGTCATGACCATCAGGGCCGGTCCATCAGAGTGTGTTCGGTTTCCCTGACATCCTTGACGCGCGCCATCCAGACACCCGTCTTCATGGCGTGCCAGCACCGGACCAGCTCGGCGAAACCCTGCAGGATCAGCAAGAATCCGGCGACCGGAATCAGCGTCTTGAAGAAATAGACCTGGATCCTGGCGGGGGAATTCCAGCTGACTTCCTGATAGCGCCAGCTGTCAGACGCAATCTCGGCGCCAAACCAGAACAGCGCCAGAATGCCGGGGAAGAAGAAAAACAGATAAAGGACGAAATCGATCCGCGCCTGCCATACCACCGGGAACAGGCGGTAGAGGACATCACCACGAACATGCGCATCCTGCGCCAGCGCATAGGGACCCGCCATCAAGAATAGCGCCCCATACATCTGCACCATCATGTCGAACGCCCAGACCGTTGGCGCATTCAGCACATAACGCATGAACACCTCGTAGGAGACCGAGAATGTCAGGACGAGGATACACCAGCCAAAGGCGCGCCCGACCCACACGCTGAGGTGTTCGATGAAATAGACCAGTTTCGTCATCATGAAAGAACCCCAATATCGGGAATCTGGAGGCGCCTGTGCGCCTCCAGCGAGATATCGTACGTGGACACGCCCTACCCGAAGTGATGGTTATAGGCGAGCTTGTAGTCAGGCTGGTTGAGGTTCAGATAATTCATCACATCCTTGGCGTAGGCCTTCTGCGAGGCGATGACGCGGGCGAAGAATTCGTCCTCGGCGGACAGTCTGTCCACAACGATGTCCCATGCCTCCAGCTGGGCAGCCATGACCGAATCCGGTGTGCGATGGACGCGAACACCACTGTCCTGCTGCAGGCTGACAAGATCTTCCGAGTAACGCTTGGTGTTGTGCCAGTAGAAGTTGGAACTCTCGGCCTCTGACGCGTATTTCAGAATTGCCCGGAGCTCCGCCGGCATCGCATCAAACTTATCCTTGTTGAAGGTCACCTCGAAGAATTCCTGCGACTGGTGGAACGATCCAAGATGGTAGTCCTTGGAAACATCCTGCATGCCGAAATCCTTGTCCGATGTCGGGTTGTTGAACTCGGCCGCGTCGATCAGGCCGGATTTCATCGCTGGCTGAATTTCTCCACCCGGAAGCTGCACAACCGACATGCCCATCTCCAGAAGGACATCTGCCGCCAGGCCTACCGTGCGGTATTTGAGCACGTCCATCTGCGAGGCGACGGTGATCTCTTCCTTGAACCAGCCAAGCGGCTGCGCCGGCATCGGGCTGTTGAAGAAGGACACAAGGTTCAGGCCGAGCTTGCCGATGAGTTCGTTGAACAGCTCCATGCCGCCGCCATAATGGCACCAGCCGAGAACTTCCTGCGACGACCAGCCAAAGCACGGGCCGGTACCAAAGAGTGAGGCAATCTTCGATTTTGAATACCAGTAAGCCGGCACATAGTGGGCGGCATCAATCACACCGCGATGCACGGCGTCCTGCATCTGGCTTGTCTTCACGACCGAATTGACCGTCAGCAGATCAATCTTGATCGCCGAACCGGCCATGGCGTGAACACGGTCAACGTATGATTGTGCATTTTCCTGGAAAATGCCACCACCCCAACCGGACTGCATTTTCAGTGTGATTGCCTTGCTCTTTGCAATGGCAGGTGCTGCCGGTGTTTGCTCTGTCTTCGGTGGTGAGCGAAGCAGCGAAGCTCCGATTGCCCCGACGGCGACACCGGCAATGGCACCACCGACAAGGAATTTGCGACGGTCAGTCGTGTTTGTCATTTGTTCCTCCTGAGTCCTGGATGTAAACGCACATCCGAACAGCGCTGCTACGGCGTGCGCCGGCGGCAACTCAAAAGCAAAATGACAGGAAAAAATTTACAGATCAGGGAACGGTAACCGTCGCCGCGGTTGAGCTGTGGATGATATTTCAGGAAACCTGTTGAACAAAGTATTTAATCTCGACAGGGCGTGAAGATTGATCCGGGCCAGTCTGGCCACGCGTCGTACCATGGAGATATTGGAGGAAATACCGGAAATGCCCTTGAAGCGGCGTCAGCCAACCACCGGCATGTTCTGGCCACGGATTTGCTCGAGCGCTGTCTCGAGATTTGCCACCGTGCGTTCCGGCTCACTCAGCTTGTCGAGGCCGAACAGGCCGATCCGGAATGAGGCGTAATCCTCACGCTCACCACATTCCAGCGGCACGCCGGCGGCAATCTGCAGCCCCTGCTCAGCAAAGGCCTTGCCGGATTTCATCTCGGCATTGGGCGCAAAACACACAACCACGCTTGGCGCCTCGAACCCCTCGGCGGCAACCGATTTGTACTGGTAGCGCCCCAGCAGCTGGCGCACCTGCTGGCCAAGCCTGATCTGCGCCGCCTTCAGCGCCTCGAGACCGAACGCCTCGGCCTCGATCAGCGCGTCACGGAAATGCCGCAGCGCGTCTGTCGGCATCGTGGCGTGATAGGCATGCGCTCCGCCCTCATAGGTCTCCATGATCTGTGTCCATTTCTTCAGATCATTGGCAAAGCTGGAGCTTGTCGTCTCATCGAGGCGCGCCCGCGCGCGCGGCGACATCATCACCAGCGCGGCGCAGGGTGATGCACTCCACCCCTTCTGCGGCGCCGTCAGCAGCACATCCACGCCAGTCTCCTCCAGATTGACGAAGACGGTGCCGCTGGCCACACAGTCGAGGACGAACATGCCGCCATGCTCATGCACACATTCGGTGACAGCGGCGATGAAATCATCCGGCATCATCATGCCGGCCGAGGTTTCAACATGCGGGCAGAAAACGATATTCGGCTTTTCAGCCCGGATTCTCGCCAGGATGTCATCCAGCGGCAGCGGCGCGAACGGGGCATCGGTTTCATCGGCAAGCTGGCGCGCCGCAAGAACTGTTGTCTTGCTGGCCAGCCCACCGGCATCGATGATCTGGCTCCAGCGATAGCTGAACCAGCCATTGCGGATCACCATCACATTGGCATCACGGACAAACTGGCGGGCGATGGCCTCCATGCCATAGGTGCCGCCGCCCGGCACCACCGCCACCGAAGCCGCACCATAGGCGTTGCGCATGATCCGCGAAATGTCGCGCATCACCTCACCAAAGGCAGCCGACATGGAATTCAACGACCGGTCGGAGAACACCACCGAATATTCAAGAAGGCCGTCGGGATCGATATCATCTCGCAAAGCTGGCATGGGAACCTCTGTCAAAAGCTGTCGAAAACGCTTAATGCCGCCGACGCTGGTGGCCGCCCTTCAAACATGTGGATACCTTGCAGAAAAATCAATCTCCCAGATTGCCGAACATGACAAAGCGAGAACTTGCTTTAAATGATATAGCGATGCAGCATATCTCCCGTGCCTTGAGGTGATCGGTTCAAAACTGGCTGCGGCATGGGTACCGGTGACATGTAAGTGCAGTTTTTTTTTGGACAGGGATTTTGGCACATGAGCAAGTCTGTTGAATTCGTCATCATCATGACCCTGAGATATATGAATCCGGCGCTGATGGGACTTGCGCATGACTGGGTCGAACAGAACGCTCCGAAGGAGATCCCCGGTGCCCGCCGTATGCGCTCATTTCACATCGCGCCAGACCGCGGCATGTCGATCATCTGGTTCAACAGCCAGGAGGATATGGACGCTGCCTTCCCGATGATCAAACAGGTGCAGGGCGAGATCGCCAAGAAGTTCGAGGGTCGCGCCGAAATTCAGAAGGGGATTACCAGCCCCAATCTGGATTTTGGTGACTAGGGAACAGCCGGGCAACCGTTACCCCTGCCGGGCGACCGGTTTCGTGCCGGTCAGGAAAGCCGGTCTCGACGGTATGGGCCTGCCAGCCTTGCAAAAATAAGCGGCGATCACGCGCCAAGAAGCGCGAAGCCACCGCCAAGCGCCAGCCCGAACACCGCATGCATCACCAGCGCCACCATACAGGCCAGCCGCGGGTTCGGGGCCAGCCGCGCCATGATCCCGTTGCCAAGTGCCGGCATGAAGAAAAACCAGGGCACGACAACACTGACGAGGCCGAAGATCAGCCCGTCTTTGAGGCCGGCGCGCAACCAGCCCGCCTGCATCAACCCGGCATAGAGCACGGCATAGCCGACCGCCACCAGATAGTGCAGCACCCAGCCGGCCATCACCTCGTTCGGGTGGGCCGGCCTGGAAGATAAATCACGCGCGATCAGCCCCTGCCCCCCCGTCACCCCGAGAAGCCAGCGCCCGACCATGCCCCAGTTGCTTGGCGGGATACCGGTGAAAATGGCGAAGAGGCGCTGCCAGAGATCGAAGATGATGCAGGCACCGACGCCCGCTGCAATGATCTGAAACATGATCGTCGACATGATAACTCCCCACCCGGCCCGGTGATCTCGATCCTGTGATCCTGCCCGGGTCTCAGCATGCATATTTTTGAGCCCACCGACAGCTGGAAAAACCCTATTTTCGGGTGAAATATTTCCTGAAACGCGGCTTTGAGGCGATGTGGAGGATCAGTGCGCAGGCGGCGAAAAAGACCGGCACGACATATTCATGCGGTGGCACTGAGGCCTTCACGAACATCACGGTTCCGACAGCGGTGAGCACGAACAGATAGACCTTCAGGAAATGGATCGGATAGACCTCGCGGCTGCCATTCACAAGATGGATGACAGCGTAATAGGCGAAGGTCACGAACACCGACAATCGAGCCGACTGCCAGCGATGTTCGGGGATGCTGTCAACACCTGCTACCCGAAACGGAAAATAGACCGTCACGCCAAACAGCGCCGTGATAGTGACATAGATCGCCCACAGCGCGAGGGCGGCAATGACAATATTCGATGTGATCCGCATTCCGTTCATGCCGCATGCTAGGCCAACTGCCCGCCAGGGGCAATTGCAAGACTGCCGGCCTTACCCGCCGATCAACCATGCCGGTCACCCATGCCCGTCACCGCCCGCCAAACCTGGAATCATACCACCCCTGAAGTCACCTTTTGGCTTCAGAGAGAGACCCGATCAATAGGTGTTTATGTCGTCTTCAGCCGCCGTCTGGCCCCGCGACCTGCGTTTATTCAGCAGCCGCAACGGGACCACCAGAAACACCGCCGCGGTGATCCAGTAAACAAGAAGCCAGTACCAGCTGTCAGGGATCAGCCCGAACGGCAACATACCGCGGTCCACTGCAAATAGCAGCGCCGCCACAACAAGGGCGCCAAGCGCCATCGGCAGCATGAAAATGGCACTGCCGTCGAGAAGTTCAAGCAGAATGAACAGGATGCCGACAATCACCCAGAACTGTGGAAGGTACAGCCAGTAGCTCAATGTAAGATAGACGCCCACCGTCATTTTTCCTTGATGATTTCCAGCGCCGCCGACAGGCCGCCAATGGCAGCGGTGACATCGGACGGCAGGATGATGGTTTTTGAATTCTGTGCCGAGGCCACCTGGCTCAGGGCTTCCACCTGACGTTTTGCGATTTCAAAATCGACAGCCGGCTTGCCATTCTTGGCGATCGCCGTTGCCAGCAACCTTGTCTGCTCCGCATCCGCCTCCGCCTTCATCTTGATGGAATAGGCCTCCGCGTCGGCGGTCACCCTGATCGCTTCGGCATTCTTCTCGGCCTGGATGAGGTCAGCCTCGGCCCGCAACTCGATGGAGCGCTTCTGGGCTTCGGCCTCGGCGATGGTCGCCCGCTTCTTTCTTTCGGCATTCAGCTGCTGTCTTTGCGCTTCCTTGGTCGCATCATCGACAACGACATCGGTTATCTCGGTGCGTGTGATCTCGATACCCCACACCTCCGCCGCATTGCGAAGGTTGGTCTCGATTTCAATGTTCATCGCCTCCCGGCTCGACTGGAGATCGTCCAGTTCCAGCTTGCCGGCCGCGGAGCGAACAATCGATGAGGAGGCGGTTTTCAGTGCCTCGTTGATATTGCTGATCCTGTAGACTGTCCGCGAGGCGTCCACCACCCTGAAGAACACACGTGTCTCGAGTATAACCTCGACATTGTCACGGGTAATCACCGAGATCCGCTGTTCATCCAGCTGCCGCTCGAGCACATCCACCTTGTGGGCAATGCGGTCCAGAAAGGGAATGATCAGAGACAGGCCGGCATTCAATGTCCGTGAATATTTGCCAAATCGTTCAACCACATAAACCTTCGACTGGGGAACCACTTTCACCCCCAGCTTGATGGTCAGCACACCGCCAATGATCAGCAGTGCCGCTATGACAAGGTTCGTTGTCAACAATACTTCCATTGGCTTTGCTCCCTGTGCCATCTGCCCGAATGCAACATAATATATCACCGTAACGGTTTGCATCTGGATTATTCACGATGCGGCGGGTGACATGTACCATACACATGACAGGCACATGACAGAACCGGCTTCGCGCAGTCACCTGCGACGAGATGCCTGCGCCGCTAGCTAACATTCGCCGTTAGCCAACATTGATCCATGCGCACCCACCCACAAAACACCTTATTTGTCAGAATCTGAAAATGTTTGATCTTGAAGAAGCTTCAAATCATCAGCGACTCTGTGCTTGTATAGGGGAGCGTCAACCGCCGGATCAAGTCCGCGCAAACGCATCGTTGCAACAAGCCGAGACTATGCCTGCGTCTCGGGAGCTATGAATGGCCCGGAATTCACGGCATGAAGGATGGGAAAAACTCGGGTGTATTTCTCAGCAAATTATTAGCACTGGCGATCATTGCAGGCATTTTCTACTGGATGTCCTCCTGACGATTTGAAATCACGATGTTTGAGTGGTGGGTTTGATTGATGCAAAACTTCAAAGCTGGCGGGACCGCCTCTGGTCCAGGAAACAGTCTCATGGCAGCGACACTTCTGGCGGCATCACTCATGACGCTTACAGCATGTGATGACGCCCCCGCGCCTCCTCCCTCGAAATTTGTCGTTATTGACAGGCAGACCTTGGAAATCCCGGCGGAGGCATTTGCAACGATCCTTTCGTCCTTTGAAGGAATCGAGTCGCCATCCGACTGTGTGGCGAAGGCAGAGAGCCTTGGCGGCATGATCAATGATCTGCAGATCATGCCTGCCGGCGATTTCGATCCAGCACGGTTTGTCATTGGTCTCGCCAACGAGAGGGACGGTGCTTCGGACAGCTACGAAATTGCGTTTGATGCAGTGGGGAATATGTGTAGCCTGTCGCAGTCTTCAACGCTCACCGGTAGTTAGGCCAGCATTCCGGCGCAGACAGATCCCCGGATTTGTGTAGTTTCAGTGTTGCTAGACAAGGGTCAATCTGTCCACTCAGCAATGACAGATTGCTTTTCTTCGTCAACACCGATAATAATGGTGCGTTAAAGCTTTTGTTACCCAGCCTGAATACGCTTGAAAGTCAAACAAAAGCCAGTAAGAGCGATCCGCTTTTGCCATTCTGCTCGTAAAAAGAACCGGGCACTACTCGTCTAGCCAGCACAAATTCAGTTTCGAGCTTCATTACGCCAAGTGCACGCTCATGTTGCCTTGAACGATGCAGCTGATAAATGATGCAGCCAACGGTTGCAAAATACCGCGGGCTATTAACAACAGATTATTCAGGAAAACCGTGGATGCGTTTTTCAGCGCACACTCCGCCAAATCCACAATTGGAGAAATGCAATATGCCAAAAGGAAATAATAGAAGAGGCAACCGAGAAATTAGAAAGCCCAAAAAGGAAAAGGTGAAGGTTCCAGCGACAGCTAACTCTGCTCCAAAGACAATTGGCCTCGAAGCTAAATCGAAAACACATAAATTAAACAAGTGAAAGCGATAGCTAATGAATGTCTTCATAATCACAGTTGCTTCCATTGCCCTGATTTCAACTACAGCGGCAGCAGAACAGTTCAAGCTGAAAAAGTCCAACGACAGTTACATATCACTGAACGAATGCCTCTACGCTCTTTCCAAGGGGGCAAGGCTGAAAACCGGCTCACATGAGGTTTTTATTTATAAAAACCAAGTTTGGTCAATTTCATTTGGAAGCGAAACTGGACTGACATGCGACCTTGTTGGCCTCGTGACAGAATAGGTGCCAAAAAACCATCAATGAGCAGGAAAACTCCCATCTGGAGAGAGAAATCACATGGACAAACAAACCGAACAATCAGACGACAGAAAACTCAACAAACTAGGGATTACACGAACCTCGATTGAGGTCTTTCACGTCGGCCCCTACAAATACTCAAACTTGAAGGATGCGATCGCAGAGGCTGAACGAGTAAACGCAGAAAAGACAGCTGCCAAGCCGGCATGAAAGAATTTTGGTACCGCCCGGCTCTTAGGATGAAACTGTGACTGAGCTGCGGCATATTAACAAATTTGAAAAAAACATGCTCCAGGCCGTAATTTGCCGGGCTTAAAGCAACTCGAGGATTTAACTCATGCAAAACCATAAAACTCCGGTCTCTTCAAAATTATCCATCATTGCCCAGCCACCGCCCCCAGCCAGACAAGATGCTGCAGTATTGGAAATGGCTGTAGATGTAGTCAGAAAAAAATCAATCGAGGTGCTGATGGTGCCCAAATCACGGGTTGAAAGACATCAAAAAAATGTAGCGATTACAATAGATCAAGACTTAATCAAGAGCATTTTGTCAAAATTTTATTCAAGTGTAATTATCACTGAGGTTTCCTCAAGGAATTGTTTGACAAAATTGGCTGAACGAAGCCCCGATTTGGTATTTTCTGGCGTCAAGTATTTTGACTTTGAAGAACAGCAAATTTGGCTGAACGATTTTTTGGACCAACAAAACATTTCCTACATAGGATCAAATCATTCTGCGCTGAACAAAGAATACAATAAAGGCACTGCTAAAGAAACCGTGCGAAGAGCCGGCGTTGTTACAGCAGATTATTTCACAGCAGGGCGGGATGAGTTAGAAACAATCAAATCCACGAAGCTTGTTTTTCCTGTTTTTGTCAAACCTATACAGGGTGGTGACAGTTTAGGCATTGATGAGTCATCAATTGCATTTACCAAGACAGCGATGATAGCGAAAATTGAGCAAATTTCAGATTTGCATAATTGCGGGTCAATCATCGAGACGTATCTGACTGGTCGGGAGTTTAGTGTCGGGATTTTAGAAGATGAATTGACAGGGAATATAACCGCAATGCCAATCGAAATTGTTACACCCAAGAACAAACGTGGACATAGAATTTTGGACTATGACATAAAGAAATCAGATAACGAATTGGTTAAGCGAGTTGCAAATAAAGACTTGCTGAGACAGCTATCAGATGTGGGAACACGAGCCTTCCGAGCACTCGGAGGACGATCATTCGGCCGAATAGATATCCGACTATGCAGTAAGAATATCCCCCACTTCATGGAAGCCAACTTAATGCCCGGATTATCCAAAGGTTATTTTTTTCGATCATGCGCCATAAACTTAGGTATCAGCTACGAACAAATGATCCACCATATCGCTAAAAATCGGCTGAACCAGATAGGTTGACAATTTGCACCCACCAGAAAAATTGTGGGCATTACCGAACTGATTCAGCTTATCCAACAAAGTCTTAAACTCGAGTTGTCTCTTTATATGGATGATTTCTTCCAACTCAACAATGCGTCTGAAGACTACCTGGAATGCATTATTTTCATAGTGTCCTTGGCACGACAACCTTGGCACGACAACTGCGATTATTATCTCCAGTAACCCGGCTATAATTATCTATAGTATAATAAAGGGGGAGTGATGAGGATGTTGTTGTTGTTGTTGTTGTCACTCTCACTCAGGTCGGAACGAAGTTTAAATTCAGTCACTTAAGAGCATGATTCCGCAATCGCCATTTAAGACTCACAGGCGGCTTTTGAGTGTCGCTAGCCAGCCGACAAACCTAGCCAAGATGACCCTAACCCCGCTGCTTCACCTGGCCTGAGACCAGTGTCGCTGATCAAAGCGATGAGCCGGCGCATATCATGCGTCGAGCTTCCAGCAAAGACGTTAGTTTTTAAAGAAAATGGTGCGGCCGAGAAGACCGTTCACCACTGCGTTTCACCCGATTTCTGCCAGATTCTGACACCCGAAAACGTACAAAACAAGGGCGCATGTATCACCGTTTGTATCACCGCAGCTGGTTTGCGGGCCGCAAAACGTACGTCCGGCACGTGCCCCGGCGGGGTGC
>CALIBP010000101.1 GCA_938048165.1 uncultured Alphaproteobacteria bacterium
GAAATTACCGGCTCTCCTCAGGCTGGTGTTCAGGCTCTAGTATCGGCGGTTGAGTACTGTATGGCGGGGAAGAACCGTTATGCTCTGGCTGTTGCGGCTGATGCCCCCATCGGTCCTGCTGATGCGAGCTATGAGCATGCGCTGGGTGCGGCTGCTGCTGCCTTTATCGTCGGACCGAATGGTGGCGTAGCACGTTTTGAAGACAGTTTTAGTGTCACGCGTGAGACCTTTGGCTCGCGATTCCGGCGGCATGGCGATGACACGCTCTCTGACCTTGAGCTGCGGACACGCGATAATCTGGCGAGCGCTCAGGCGTTAGGGTTGGAAATATCGGGTTCAAAAATTGGTAAGGTCAAACGCCTCGCCTTGGCCGCTGATGCTGGTTTAATGCGTGGTGTTGGGAGGGCCTTGACGTTGCCTGACGCTGAAACGGATGCGCTATGGAGCGTGATCGGTGACGCCGGTTCGGCCTCGGCACCATTTGCTCTGGCGGCTGCCCTTGATGTGGCGCGAGCCGAGGAAAAGATTCTATGTGCTGGACTTGGCTCCGGAGCCACCGGGGCATTGCTGACGGCGGGCAAAGAGCTATCTAAACGCCGTCGAAAGGGCGCAAAAGTGGCCGAGCTTATTGCCGGTGGCAAATTGGTGGACTACGTGACCTATCTGAAACATCGCCGGATGCTGTCGAGCAGCTTTGGAGGCAATGGATGACCTCTTACATTTCCTTGCCTATGTATGGCGCCAATATTGATGAACGGATGCGACTCATCGCAGGGAAGTGTCAATCCTGCGGCCAGCTAGCCTATCCGCAACGTCCGGTCTGTACCAAATGTGGCGGCGATCAGTTTGAGGACACACCGCTTTCGGGTGACGGCACACTTTATACCTATAGCGTGGTTGCCGGTAATGGAGCGCCATCTGAATTTGATGATGAACAGACGATGACCGGTGATGTGCTGTGCGGCGTGGTGGAACTCAAGGAAGGTCCACGCGTTATGGGGCGGCTCGTAGATGCTGATCCTGAACAATTACATATCGGTATGAAGGTCCGGGCAGTTGTTCGTCGCCTTTACGATCAGGAAGGCATCCTGCGCTATGGCACAAAGTTCAAACCGGTTGAGTAATAGAATTCGATGACTCCACCTGTCTTTAAAACCCGTATTACCGAGCTGTTTGGCATAGATCATCCGATTCTGTGCGGCGGGCTGATGTGGCTGGCGGATGCCAACTATGTCGGGGCCGTGGTCAATGCCGGGGGCATGGGATTCATGACGCCCCGTAGTTTTCCAACATTGGATGACTACCGGGATCAACTGCGCAAATGCTGCGAGATCACTGAAGGCAAACCGTTCGGTGTAAACATTTATGTCTCGGCGCGGCCCGAAGCCAATGAAGAGCTCGGGGTGTTTCTCGATGTTGCGATCGAGGAGAATGTGGCCTTCGTCGAAACGGCTGGATTTAGTCCCAAAGCATTTTTACCGCGGATCAAAGATGCCGGGATGAAGGTCATCCATAAGTGTACGACGTTGCGCCATGCGCAAAGTGCCGCGAAAGCCGGTGTCGATGCGATTACTATTTTGGGCGCCGAGGCGGGCGGCCATCCGGGCATGAATATGATCGGTGGCATCGTTCAGGGCGCCGTGGTGCCAGATAGGCTCGATGTGCCAGTTGTGCTTGCGGGCGGGCTTGGAACGGGTCGTCAACTGCTGGCGGCGCTTGCTTTGGGCGCGGATGGGATTTTGCTGGGGTCACGGATGACGGTCGCAGAAGAAATCTGGGCCGATGACAAATACAAGAAGCGCGTCACGGAAACTGTCGAAAGTGACACCCGCATCGTCATGTCGATCTTTAATGACAATTCTCGGGTCCTTGATAACGCTACGGCGAAAGCGGTGAACGAGCTTGAAGACCAGGGCATTACAGATTTCGAACAGTACCGGCCTTTGGTTCAGGGTCCCAATCAACGAGATGCCTATGCATCGGGTGATTTTGACCAGGGCACGCTGTCCATGGGACAAAGCTGTACCTTTGCCAACGAAATCGCCAGTGTTGAGGAAATTTTTGATGACATCTTGCGGGATGCCGTTGCAATGCGGAACCGTCTTGGCGGTTTAACGGTAGAGAACGGATAAGGTAGAAAATTACATGGCCAATAACCCAAATAGTTCGGATTTTATCATAGGAATCCTTGGCACTGGTGCGATGGGTCGGGGAATCGCCCAGATCATGGCGACCGGCGGCATGCGGGTCTTGTTGTTTGATACCAATGAAGGTGCTGCCGAGGCCGGTCGGGAATTTGCCGAACGTATGATCCTGCGGGCCGGAGAAAAAGGTACGATCAGCGAGGAAGAGGCACAGGCGGCGGTTGCCCGTCTCACAGTAGTTGCTCAACTAACTGACTTGGCGGGCTCCGATCTCGTCATTGAGGCGGTGATTGAGGACCTCGATATTAAACGCAAGGTCTTTGCAGGGTTGGAAGATGTTGTCGCCGAGGATTGCGTACTGGCAACCAACACCTCTTCCCTCTCTGTCGCTGCGATAGCCGCGGCATTGAAACATCCGGGCCGGTTTGCCGGTTTTCACTTCTTCAATCCGGTTCCTTTGATGAAAGTTGTTGAAGTGGTGAACGGGGTGGAAACTACGCCTAAAACCGCAGACACGTTGGTTGCAGTCGCTCGCCGGGCCGGGCATGAGCCAGTGCGAGCAAAGGATACGCCTGGGTTTTTGGTCAATCACGCCGGGCGCGGGCTCAATACGGAAGGTGTCAGGATCGTTTCTGAAGGAATTACCGATTTTGCCGGGGTTGATGACCTGCTGCGAGAAGGTGGCCCAAGATTTCGGATGGGGCCGTTTGAATTGATGGATACCACCGGGCTGGATGTGTCGCATCCGGTTATGGAGTCAATTTATCAGCAGTTTTATGAGGAGCCGCGTTTTCGACCGGGCCCTCTGACCCGTCAACGCGCCGCCGCTGGGCTACATGGTCGCAAGACGGGGCGCGGTTTCTATACCTATGAAGATAACAGGAAGGTCCTTCCGCCCATTGCAGATGTCCCCGATACTCTGCCCGAGGTAGTCTGGATTAGTAAGGCTGAACCCGCCGGTCATGAGATCCTGACCGCAGCATTATCTGATGTGGTGGAAATCGATGATGGGCAGAAGCCGTCAACGCGAAGTCTCTGCCTATTTACGCCGGTTGGTCGCGATATTACCAGCGCTGCCGTTGCAGAAAATATAGAGGCGGAGCGCTCCTTCGGGGTCGATACCATGTTTGGGTTGGATGGTCGCCGCACACTTATGGGGACGCCGGTTTCTGATCCCGATCTCCGTGATATGGTCCATGCGGCGTTGGCTGCGGGAGATCATGCGGTAACGGTCATCCATGATAGTGCTGGGTTTGTGAATCAGCGTGTCGTCGCAACGGTGGTGAATATCGCCTGTGACATCGCGCAGCAGCGTATCGCCAGCCCGTCAGATATAGACAAGGCGGTGACGCTGGGGCTTGGCTATCCGAGTGGGCCTTTGGCGATGGGGGATTCGGTGGGTGCTCGACAAATATTGCAGGTCCTGAATGCCATGCAGGATTTTTATGGTGACCCTCGGTACCGGCCGAGCCCGTGGCTTAAACGTCGGGCTCTGTTAGGTGTTTCTTTGCTCACGAATGAGAATTAGGCAACTGCATATACACTTAAAAATAGTAACGTTGACGGAAAAATTTAGACGGAATAAACCTGCGCCGTTCGTGTTTTCGGTACATAAGAATTCTTGTCTTAATCTGGGTTCAATATGCTTATCTGTATCCCTGATGTTCTGTCTGCCGCGGAAATTTCCAGTGTTTTAGACGTCATCGCCAATGGCAAATTTGTTGATGGATCGGCAACTGCTGGCGCGAATGGTATCGGAATTAAGTACAACCTCGAATTTCAACGCCCCGAAAATAAACTGACCGAGATAGATCGGCTGGTTGTATCGAGACTAATGGAAAACGAGACTTTCCAGGACTTTGCGATGCCTAAAAACATCGCGCCGCCGATATTCAGTAAATACGAAGTCGGGATGGAGTATGGTTCCCATGTAGATGCCCCGCTAGTCGGGAAGAATTCTGTTATCCGATCCGACCTTTCCTTTACGGTTTTTCTCTCAGCACCTGATAGCTATGATGGCGGAGAATTAACAATTCAGTCCGGTTTTGGCGAACAGGAAATCAAACTACCAGCGGGACATGCTGTGGTTTATCAATCCACATCGCTGCATCGGGTAAAACCGGTGTCGCGTGGTTCCCGAATAGTGGCCTTGGGCTGGCTTCAATCTGTTGTTCAGGACGAGGGGATGCGCGAGGTCCTGTTCGATCTCACCTATGCGTCAAGACGGGTTTCGGAAATCGCGCCAGTCGGCTCGAATTCAGATATGATGGATGTCCGGGATCATCTTAATAAGGCATACGCCAATCTAATGCGCCGTCAGGCTGATATCTGAACTAATTCGCATTCTTTTGTAGTGGTGACTCCACCCTTCTGCCGATTCGCGGTAGATTTGCCGTGAGCATTTTATAAAAAAGTGCGATCTATCATTCGAGTGATTGACGATAAGACATTCCCGTAAACCTAACTTTCGGAAAAAACGTGACTATCGAACATAAGGACCTCGCCAACGCTATTCGTGCTCTTTCAATGGATGCTGTTCAGGCGGCAAATTCTGGCCATCCGGGCATGCCGATGGGTATGGCCGATGTTGCCACCGTCTTGTTTACCAAATTCCTGAAATATGACGCCTCGGCACCGGACTGGGCTGATCGTGATCGCTTCGTCCTGTCGGCGGGTCATGGGTCGATGCTACTCTATGCGCTGCTTTATCTGACCGGCTATCCCGATATCGATATTGAAGAGATCAAAAACTTCCGGCAGCTCGGCAGCAAGACCGCGGGGCACCCGGAATATGGTCACGCAGCAGGTATCGAGACGACGACAGGGCCACTGGGGCAGGGCATTTCGACAGCGGTTGGAATGGCGATGGCTGAGCGTATTCTGGCGGCACGTTTCGGTGACGACGTTGTGAGTCACTATACCTACGTTATCGCAGGGGACGGCGATCTCATGGAAGGAATAAGCCATGAGGCGGCATCTTTCGCCGGTCATCTCGGGCTTTCAAAACTTATCGTGCTTTATGATGATAACGGTATCTCGATTGATGGTAATACTTCGCTGTCCTGGTCGGATGACGTGCCGGCGCGCTTTGCCGCTTATGGCTGGGACACCAGCGTCGTCGATGGCCATGATCCCGAGGCCGTTGCAGCCGCAATAGAAGCGGCCCGCGGGCAGGACAAGCCGTCTTTGATCGCATGCCGGACGACGATCGCTTATGGCGCCCCGACCAAGGCGGGGACGGCTGGTTCCCATGGTGCGCCGCTCGGTGATGAGGAGATTGCGGGGACCCGTGAAGCTATTGGCTGGTCGCACGGCCCATTTGAAGTACCAGACGATATTGTTGGCGCGTGGCGCGAGGCTGGTGCCAAAGGCGCAGGTGATCGGCAGGCCTGGGAGTCTCGGCTCGAGAGCCTTGATGGAGCTGTCCGCGACGAATTTAATCGTGTGATCTCTGGGGTCCTGCCTGTGGGTTGGGAAAGTGCCATTCAGGAGATCAAAGCGGAGTTTGTTGCCGAGGCCCCAGGGCAGGCAACGCGGGTGTCTTCCGGTGCTGTGCTTGAAAAACTGATCAGCGCTGTACCAGAACTTATGGGCGGTTCCGCTGATCTGACTGGTTCGGTGAATACGCGGACTTCCAATATGTCCTCAATCTCCAGGGAAGATTTCTCCGGGCGTTACATCCATTATGGTATTCGCGAACATGGTATGGCGGCGGCGATGAACGGTATGGCGCAGCATGGTGGTGTCATTCCCTACGCCGGTACGTTCCTGGTGTTTGCTGACTATATGCGTCCTGCCTTGCGGCTGTCGGCGCTCATGCAGCAGCGCGTTATTCAGGTGCTGACGCATGACTCGATTGGGCTGGGTGAGGATGGTCCCACGCATCAGCCGGTTGAGACTTTGGCAAGCTTGCGGGCTATTCCGAACCTAAACGTCTTCCGCCCTGGTGATGCCGTTGAAGTGGCTGAATGCTGGGAAATCGCGGTCTCGACGGCGAAGACGCCGTCCGCTATCTCTCTCACCCGACAGGGAATTCCGACGTTAAGAAAAGATGCTGATGGCGAAAATCAATGCGCCAAAGGCGCTTACATAATTTCTCCGGGAGACGGCGACATGGCGGTGACATTAATGGCGACCGGATCGGAAGTCTCAGTGGCGGTTAAGGCGCAGGAATTACTAGCCGCTGATGGCATTGCCGCGAATGTTGTCTCAATGCCGTGCTGGGAATTGTTTGACGCCCAACCTGCGGCATATCGCGCATCGGTCCTTGGTGAGAACACGGTTAAAGTTGCTGTTGAAGCAGCCGTGTCTATGGGCTGGGAAAAGTATATCGGTGCCGAGGGGGCCTTTATCGGTATGTCCAGCTTCGGTGCCTCGGCACCGGCTGGAGATTTGTACAAACATTTTGGAATTACCGCGGAAGCGGTCGCGGCGGCGGCCAAAGAGCGGTTGTAGGAAACACATTTAGACGGAGGAAATTATGGCAGCAGTACGGGTAGCCATTAACGGATTTGGTCGCATTGGACGGCTGGTTTTACGTGCGGCCTATGAAAGTGGCCGTAAAGATATTGAATTTGTCGCGATCAATGATCTCGGCAGCATTGAGGCCAACGCCTTGCTGTTGCAGCGCGACACAATTCACGGGCCTTTTCCGGGCAAGGTGAAAACCACCAAGACCGGTATCAATATCGGTAAAGGCAACATCAGGATTTTTGCCGAACGTGACCCGGCCAATCTGCCCTGGGGCAAACTTGGGATCGATGTTGTTCTCGAATGCACCGGTATTTTCACCAAGCGCGAACATGCTGAAGCCCACATTGCGGCAGGGGCCAAGAAAGTTCTGATCTCTGCACCGGCGACGGGCGAAGATCTCACCGTCGTCTGTGGCGTGAACGACAAAAAACTGCGCAAAAGCCACACGGTGGTTTCCAACGCTTCCTGCACGACCAACTGCCTCGCACCGGTAGCGGCCGTTTTGCATAAGGCGATTGGTATACAGCAGGGCTACATGACAACGATCCATGCCTATACCGGAGACCAGCGTCTGCAGGATACCTTGCATCCTGATCCACGCCGGGCACGGGCAGCAGCCTATTCCATGATCCCGACCTCGACCGGCGCTGCGAAGGCTGTTGGTCTGGTACTGCCGGAACTCAATGGCAAGCTCGACGGGACCTCGATCCGTGTACCGACCGCTAACGTCTCCATCGTTGATCTCAACTTCACCGCTAAACGCAAGACGACGGTTGAAGAGATCAATGCCGCAATTATCAAAGCGTCTAAGAGCGCGGCGTTTAAGGATATTCTTATCACAAATGATGAGCCCCTGGTGTCGTCGGATTTCAACCACAACCCAGCAAGTTCAATCTTTGATCTGACCCAGACGCAGGTCATTGAAGGCAAGCTCTGTCGTGTTGCTTCCTGGTACGATAATGAGTGGGGCTTCTCCAACCGTATGTCCGATACAGCGGTGATGATGGGCAAACTTGGTTGATCCTGACTAAAGGCTGATCTGACAATGGCGCGTTTTGAAACGCTTGATACCCTGCCTATTCTGAACGAACAGGCAGCAGGGACCCGTGTTCTTCTCAGGGGCGATCTCAATGTTCCGATGCGGGATGGTGTGGTTACTGAAGCAACGCGAATTGAGCGGTTGGCACCAACGATCATTGAGCTGGCAGATCGCGGCTGCAAAGTTGTTGTGATGTCGCATTTCGACCGCCCAAAAGGGAGGGTCGTTCCCGAGATGTCGCTCAAACCTCTTCTTGAACCGCTGAAGGTGGCCCTTGGCGGGCGTGACGTCATATTTATTGATGACTGTATCGGTGATGCGGCGGAAGAGGCGATAGCGGCACTGCCGGAAGGAGGGATCGCGTTGCTGGAGAATCTGCGGTTTCATGCCGGTGAAGAAGCCAATGATGACGTGTTTATCAAAGCGCTTTCCTTACTCGGCGACGCTTTCGTCAATGACGCGTTCTCAGCAGCGCATCGAGCTCATGCTTCTACTGAGGGGATTGCGCGCGTATTGCCATCGGCGGCTGGTCGATCAATGCAGGCCGAGCTGGAAGCCCTGGAAGTTGCCCTTGGCGATCCCGACCGCCCGGTTTTGGCTGTGGTCGGTGGCGCCAAAGTTTCGACTAAGCTGGATGTCTTGAGCAATCTTGTCACTAAAGTCGACCGACTGGTGATTGGTGGCGCGATGGCGAATACGTTCCTCTATGCGCTTGGCACCTATGTCGGGGCGTCGCTGTGTGAAAACGATATGGCGGATACAGCACGCGCCGTGATGGCGAGCGCTGATGAGGCAGGTTGCGAAGTGGTCCTGCCATCTGACGCCGTTATTTCTGAGAAGTTTGAGGCCGGTGCTCCGTGTGAGTCGGTGCCAATTGCGGCGGTTCGTGCAAACACCATGATCCTCGATGTTGGTGAGGGTACGGCACAAGCATTGGCCGATAGCCTAAAAGACTGCAAGACAGTACTTTGGAATGGCCCGCTCGGAGCATTTGAAATTCGACCCTTCGATAGGGGCACTAATATTGTTGCCCAGGCCGCAGCAAAACTGACCGCAGAGGGAAAGTTGCGCTCTGTTGCGGGGGGTGGCGATACGGTGGCTGCCCTGGCGGCAGCCGATGCGCTGGATGATTTCTCTTACGTGTCGACGGCGGGCGGCGCCTTCCTCGAATGGCTCGAAGGCAAGGAGCTGCCTGGCGTCGCAGCGTTAGAGACCTAGAGTCAATTAATTCCGTTTTGCGATAGCGGCTTTTCGGCGGGCGATATAGGACTCGACCTCGGCTGTTGTCATCGGGCTGCGGAACATTTCATTGCGCATCCAGACGCGTTGCAGGCTGACATCTGTCATCGCCTCCTGCATTTTCTTCATATCCGACTTGGTTTTGATCATCTTGGCAGCGATTTCCGCCTGCACCATGTAATGATCTTTCTCGTCTTCCCAGATGACCTTCATGGCTTTGGCAGTCATTTGATTGATCTTGTTCCCTTTCAGCCCTTTGCCGACGCGGAACAAAGCGGTTCCGCCGCCTTCGGTGATGCCGACAGCGGCTTTGCCAATGGCGCCGCCTTTATTGACATAGCGACGACGGATATCACCGAGTTTCTTTTCCTGCGGTAATTGTTTGAGATCGCGCTTGGAAAGCTTACGACCCTGCACATGTTCCAGTACATCGGCCAGCATGACGAAGTGGCTATATTCTGACACCAGCTGTTCCAGCAAAAACAGATAATCATGACGGTCGATGGTTTTGCCGACTTTCGGGAACATGTCTGCCGCCTGGGTCAACTCGCGATGCAGCCCGTTAAAGAACCCATCGACCGGGTTTAGCTCTTTCCAAAGCTGGGCACGTAAATAAAACGCGTGGTCTTCCTTCTTGGCCGTCTTATAGAAACGCTTGGCGATCTCCGCTTCGGCATCCCAATAGGGTGTTGCGTTATCAATCAGCTGCTGCATTTTTGTGGCCATCAGGAAATCCCTTTTTGCTATATCGGCAGAAAGCGCGAAAACTAGCGGGTGCGTATCATTGCCGCAAGTCCGGGAACTGGCCGTTACGCTCCCTATGGGATATGTTGCCTGCGCTTTTTAAAGGATCATTTCCGATGATGCGTGTTTCGACAGATGTTTTTGTAATTGGTGCCGGCGGTGCTGGAATGTACGCGGCTATTTCTGCCGCGCGCGAAGGCGCGGATGTCATTGTGGCTGATAAAAGTCTGATCAGCCGTGGCGGCGCGACAATCATGGCGCAGATGACAGTGGCCTCGGCGGTTGGTCACGAAGAACCCGACCACTGGACCCATCACCTGGCCGATACCATCGAAGCGGGTCATAGCCTGTGTAACGAAGAACTGTCGGCAATCCTGTGTGAAGAATCCGTCACCCGTATCCATGAGATGGATGAATGGAAGGTTGGCTGGGCTCGCGTCGATGGCCGCATGACCCAGGTTCATGCACCAGGACATGGCCTCAAGCGTTGCGTCTATGTCGATTATCTCAATACAGGGCCTGCCGTAGCGCGGGCGCTGCGTGGCGAGGTTGCTCAGCGACCGGGCATTCGTCGGGCTAGCGGGCTGGCCGTGATCGAGGTAGTTGTCCAGGACGGTGAGGCCATTGGTGCGGTCGCTATTGACGTTGAAACTGGCGAAACGGTTTTGGTCGAGGCAGGTGCAATTGTTTTGGCAGCAGGTGGTCTGACCAAGCTCTACAAGCGCAATAGCGCGTCGATCAATATGGGTGGCGAGGCCTATGCAATGGCATTGCGTGCCGGGGCGGAACTCATCGATATGGAGTTTGTGCAGTTTTTCCCGATTGGTCATCTGGCACCGCGCATGGTGGGGATGGACCCAATCATGTGGGACCCGTTCCGTTACAAAGTTGGCGGACGATTACTGAATGGCAACTTCGAAGAGTTTATTCACAACTACGGCGCCTCAGATGGCGGAAACTATACGGCCCGCCGCGACGTTGCCTCCTACGCAATCTATAAGGAGGTCGAAGAAGGGCGTGGTTCCCCGCATGGTGGTGTGTGGTTGAGCTTTGATCACATTCCGGAAGATGTGATGAAGGAAAAATTTGGGCCCATGATTGGTCGTCTCGCCAAGAACGGTATCGATCTACAGAAATCGGCAATCGAGGTATCTCCAATCGCGCATTACCACATGGGCGGGATCAGGGTGGATACGAAGATGAAAACCCGTATCCCCGGACTCTATGCGGCTGGGGAAGCTGTCGGCGGTGCCAATGGCGCGACACGATTGTCCGGCAACGCTATTCCTGAAGCCTTTGTTTTTGGCGAACGCGCTGGAAAGTTCGGCGCCGCCTTTGCCAAGGGCCGGTCGCATGCACCGATCGATGAAAAACTGGCGACATCTGTTCTGTCTGAACCCAAGTCGCAGCTTAAAAAGGGTGCCGACCCCGACGGCAGTGCCACGGCGCTCATGACCGAGCTGCAGGCACTGATGTGGGACAAGGTAGGTTTGTTCCGCACCGGTGAGAAGCTTGAGCAGGCGCTGGAACGCATACGTGAAATGCAGAGCGGCGATCTGCGCAA
>CALIBP010000102.1 GCA_938048165.1 uncultured Alphaproteobacteria bacterium
CCGGGCCACAGGATGAGGTCAAAGAGCTGCTTGCCTCCACTGACAAGCCGGTTATTTCCTTTGCCCGCATGCCCCATCAGATTCCGGACGGCGGGCTGGAATTTCAGGACGCCACCAACATGCCATTTCTGCAAGGTACCCGTGCCGGTGTGCGGGCGATGAACGCGCTCTGGTATTTTGGATCACGCGCCGGTCGTGACACCGCTACTGTGCCTGCGCCCTCTGGTGATAAATCAAATTGCAGCGGTGAAGCGCTTGAAGCTGCTCTGGCTGCCAAAGGCCTGCCGGCCCCAAAGACGGCCCGTGCCGCCAATAGTGACGAGGCTGGTGATGCCGCCGCGACAGTTGGTTTTCCGGCAGCAATCAAGATCATTTCACCTGAAGCCAGCCATAAGACAGAGGTCGGTGGCGTCGCCCTAAACATTACCGATGAGACTGCCGCTATCGCCGCCGCTGAAGGGATGGCCAAAAAGCTCCACGCTATCGACTCCAAAGCCAGTATTGACGGTTTCCTCGCACAGGAGATGGTGTCGGCAATCGAGTTTTTGGTCGGTGCACGTGACGATGATCAATATGGCCCAATGCTGATTGTCGGTGCCGGGGGTGTGATGGTCGAACTGGTCAAGGATGTCGCCTTGCGGCTCCTCCCGGCCAACGAAGATGACATTCGCAACATGCTGTCAGAGCTTCGTGTGTCCTCAATGCTGGATGGTTTCCGCGGCAGCGGCCCTGCTGACACAGACGCGCTGATCGCCGGGATCAAGGGCCTGTCCGAGTTCTTCCTCGATCACCGAACATGGCTTGCCGATATTGAGATCAACCCGCTGATGGTTCGCCCCAAAGGACAGGGTGTCTGCGCCGTCGATATTCGGACGGTGGCGCGCTAACCCCCAAAAGGAAAACGACCCCTCAAGAGAGGGGCCGCTTCATAGCGATAAATAAGTCGCCGAAGATTATTTTTTCTTCGCCGTTTTCTTTTTAGCGGTCTTCTTTTTAGCCGCTGCTTTTTTCCGAGCTGGCTTCTTCGCGCTTTTCAGGGCGAAAGGCTCAAATGTTGGCTTATAGGCCTTCTTGTCGAGGAACTGGGTCAAGCCAGTGTTATAGGAGTCCTCGGCATCGCCGACCTTGATCGCCTGCCCCTTCGCTGCGAGATAATCATAGGACTGATCGAAGTCCATGGTGCGAACCTGACGGACAGCATGTTTGGTTGCCCGCAAGACAGCCGGACTTTTCGCCATCAGCTTCTGAGCCAGCTCGATAGTCTTGTTGATCAGCTCTTCCTTTGGCACGGCAAAGTTTACGAAACCAATTTTCTCGGCTTCAACACCATCAAAAGGCTCGCCAAGGCAGCAATAATACAGAGCCTTACGCGGCATAATCGTGTCAGACACGACTTTAGAAACCAGTGCACCCGGCAGAATGCCCCAGTTCACTTCAGACAGGGAGAACACCGTGTCATCAGCAGCAATCGCGAAATCCGTTGCACACAACTGCATAAAGGCACCGCCAACGCAGTACCCTTCAACCATCGCAATGGTTGGTTTGTCATATTTGTATAGGCGTTCCCAACGCCAGCGGTTAGCCGCCTCGGCTGCCGCTTTGCGACCAGCCGGGTTTTTCTCATTGGCCCGGAAGAACTCTTTGAGGTCCTGACCGGCACTGAAATATCCACCGGCACCGGCGATTACAATAACCTTCGCAGCGGGATCGGTTTCCAGAACCCGCAAGGTTTCATCCATTTCGAAATGGAGCTGCGGGCTCATCGCGTTACGTTTTTCAGGCCGGTTCAGCCATACCCAGGCGATACCGCCCTTCTTCTCTACTTTTACACACTGCATCTTCTTCGCCGCCATCAAATCTCTCCTTTAGGTCGGATTGTTTAAATTGATTGAAAGGTCCCAGTAATTTCTTAGCCGCCATAGTCACGGTAAAACGCACGGGCGATTACCATGCGGAGGATCTCCGGTGGCCCTTCGGTAATGACCATAGACCGGCTGTCCCGCCACAATTTCTCGATGGGTAAATCTGTTGTTAGCCCTATACCGCCATGAAACTGCAACGCCTGATCACAAACCTTAAAGGCATGCTCATCGCCTTTGATCTTCGCCATGTAGGATTCGTATCGGATATCCTCACCCGCATCTGCCTTGGCCGCCACGTTATAAACAAACAGCCGCAGCATCTTGGTGTCCATCCAGCTATCAACCATGCCGAACTGGACCGCCTGGCGTGCCGAGAGCTTTTTCCCAAACGTCTCGCGTTGATTGGTATAGGAACCCGTCAGCTCCATGCAGCGTTCCGCAACACCGATACCGCGCGCGGCATGACGTATACGACCCGCCGTAATCCAGGCCTGACCAAATTTAAAACCTTCGCCTTCCTCACCGATCATGTTTTCCACCGGCACCCGGACATCCTGCAGGGAAATTTCCCAGGGCCGGTCATCCATCATCATTTGCTGGTAACGCACCAGCTCAAGGCCGGGTGTGTCGGCATCAATCAAGAATGTTGAGATTCCCCCACGCGATCCTTTAGACCGGTC
>CALIBP010000103.1 GCA_938048165.1 uncultured Alphaproteobacteria bacterium
GCGCAGCGACGGGGTCGCCGGCATCACCTCCTCGCGGTCCCCCTCGGGATGCAGGGTGAAACGGTGATGGTAATTATGGCTGAACTGGTAGATCTCGAAATTGTTCCAGCCGAGAAGCGAGAATATCCGCAGAAACGCCTCGTTCAGCCATTTTGTCCTGAAGACGGTGCGGTGGCACAATTCATGATGCGGGGCGGTAAAGAAAGACCCGATCGTGCCATGAACAAACAGCGCCACGACAAACCCGGCCCACATCTGCTGCGAGAAAAGATAGAAGGCGATGCCGCCGCTTGTCGCCCACAGGCCAAGATGCCCGAGCGCCATGAACAACCCGCTTGTATCGTCGGGCGTCATCAGGCTGCGAAGGGTTTTCTTGTCGACGGGACATCTGTACCAGCGAATCTGCAGCGTCTTGCTGACCTCGCGCATCGGTGCAAGCTTCATGTCCTTGATCGTGCTTGAAAGCGGGTTCATCGAACGTCTGCTCCTTAACCTAATTGATGAAAGCTATTCAACAGTGACAGCGTCTAATTGAAGACCATATTTGGTATCGCCATCACAAGTTCGGGGAAGATGCACAACAGAAACAGCACAAAAACGTTGGCGAGCAGGAACGGGGCTGCCCCTAAAAATATCTTTCCAATGCCCATTCTGGCTATTGCAGCACAGACATTAAGGCAGTTTCCAACAGGTGGGGTGCAGGCTCCGACAGCAAGGCCGGAGACCATCACAATACCAAAATGTACACCGGAAATGCCGGCGGCCTCTGCGGTTGGCAACAGAACCGGTGTTAAAAGTAGGATTGCCGGACTGACATCAATGAAGGTGCCGGCGAGCAAGATCACAACCGCTATCAAAAGCATCAATCCGGTGGCGCTGAGCTCAAAGCTTGTCAGGTAGAAAGCGATTGCTTCGGGGATTCTCTCAAGTGCCAATACCCAAATATAGAGCTGTGAAAATGCGATAATCATCATTATTTTGGCGCTTGTCAGGATAGCAGCACGCATTGAGGCAGGGAGATCCCTAATTGATCCAAACCCAACAATCAGCGAACCGATCACCAGTCCATATGCCACCGCCATCCCGGCAGTCTCTGTCGGTGTCGCAATGCCGAAAACCACTGAACCGACAACAAGGATTGGCATGACAGCCACAATTGCCGAGCGACGTGCTTGTCGCGTCGCTTCGGCTAAGGTAAATGGCACCTCTTCAGTTGGGTAGCCGCGTCGCCGCGCAAACCACCAAACGACAATCAGTTGAAAGACCCCAATCATGATCCCAGGTACTATGCCACCCAGAAACATTTGTCCGACTGACTCCTGAGCAACAATCGCATAAATTACCATGGGCACACTTGGTGGGATAATCATCCCCATGGTCGACGATGCGACAGTAATGCCGGCAGCGAAGCTAGCGGGATATCCCCGTCGTTTCATCTCCGGGATCAATACAGATCCGATAGATGCCGTGTCCGAAGCGGAAGAGCCAGAAATGCCGCCAAAAATCATTGACGCCACCACGTTGACTAGACCAAGCCCGCCCTTCAGTCGCCCGACGAAAAACATTGACAGGTCTAGCAGGCGTGCGGTTATTCCGCCGGAGTTCATGATGAACCCCATGAGGATAAACAAAGGCAGGGAAATCAATGCATAGTTGTTTATGCCAGCAAAGAGACGTTGCGGCAGAATGGCGATGAGCATCGGGTTTTCAACGATGAAATAGAGCATCGCCGACAGGCCTAGCGAGTAGGCCACTGGAACCCCGATAACCAAAAAAATGCATAAGCTGCCAAGAAGAACTAGCATGATCTCAATCCTCTGGAAGCCAAAGAACATCCAGCTTCTCGGCTCCGAATAGGGTGAGAATTATCTTGAAAAAACAATAAAAAATCGCCAATCCGCAACCGATTGGAATCGCCGAATGAACAATCCCCTGCGGCCAGCCGAATGGTTGCCAGGGGAAATGTCCGGCTTTTTCAATCCAACCAAAAGTGTAATAAACCATATACCCGTTGATTAGAGCGATAAGCAGGAGCCCAACAATGTAGACCCACTTCTTCAATCTCAACGGGAGCATGTCTATGAATACGGTTATCGCAATGTGATCACTCCGCCTGATGCCAACGGCACCACCAATGGCGCTGGTAAAGAGAAACGCGATGGTAACCAGTTCGTTGCCGCCAGTTATCGAGGTAGAAAATCCATATCGCAAGACAACAAGCAGGCACACAAGTATCAAAAAAAATGCGAAGAGCAGCACAAGAATAAATTCTAGAGTCCGGGTCAATATACCGTCTATTTTTAGCAGCATTTGCATCACTGTGTTATCCGTCAAAAGACCTGGTAGTTAATTCGGCTTGGCTGCAACAACAGCTTTTGCACATCATCTGCCAGCTTTGTTGGTCAGGCCGGTGGTGGAGGGCCGCCAGCCTGACCAAACCTGATTGGGTCAGCCGCAGGACTTGGCAGCCTTTCTCGCCGCGTCGATGTCGGCAGCGGTGAAGTGACCGTCATCAACACCCTGCTGATACACTGGCTTTACGGCCTCCTGGAATGTCGCCAGACCCTCAGGCGTCAGATAGTTGACCTCTAGACTTTTGCCCAACTCGTTTAGCAGATCGGTTTCTGCCTCACGGGCCATTGCAACATATTTTGTCATGGCTTCCACGGCCACCTCATCAAAGATCTGCTGAAGGTCCGCAGGCAGAGTGTCATACCACTCCTTGTTAACCAACAGAGGATCAGGCCCAGTCATGTGGTTGGTCACACTGAGATACTTCGTCACCTCATAATGCTTGTAGTTGTAAATGTTGGCAGGTGGGTTGTGTTCACCGTCAAGAACACCTTGTTGCAGCGCCTGATATACCTCGGAATAGGCCATAGGGACACGGACAGAGCCCATTGTGCCGGCTACGGCCATGAAGAAGTCTGTCTGAGGTTCGCGAATTTTTAGACCACTGAGATCAGCGACCTCTGTGATAGGACGCACTTTATTGACGTACATCCGAAACCCCTGACTGATTCCCGTCGCTGGAACATGAACGCCATTTGCATGTGCTCCATCCTGGATAGTCTTGGTGAAGTCACTGCTCACAAGGCATTCCATCTCGTCCCACCCAGCAGTCAGGAAGGGCAACAGGAAGATATTGAATTTGGGATTGGCATTGGCGAAGAAACCACCACGCGTTCCCTGAATCAGACCAGTTGTGAGCTGGTCATACATCTCCTTCTCGGTGCCCAGAACTGCTCCAAAGAAATTCTCAACCGCAATGCGGCCACCGGAACGCTTTTCGAGTTCCTGTTCGAAAAAAATCATGGATTGAGATCTGGCGGCCTTTTCAGGCTGTGAATTGCCATACTTGAATGTGAATTCGGCAGCCGAAGCTGCGCTGACACTCATCATACCGCCAGCCATACAGGCGATAATTTTTGCAAAAAGTTTCATGTGTTTCCTCCCTCAACCGAGATTTGAGACTTTATTGACATGAAAACTTTTAAACTTTTCTTTCGAGGGACAAGAAAAATTAACAATTGGAACAAAATTGATTTAATTTGATGTATTAACTAGATAATAATGATCTTTCTTGATGTTTTTTGATGTCTTTATGGTTCTTGAAGTGGAGTTTGACAGAAATGCTGAGCGGCAAAACGACCATAGCTAAAATCGCCAGCTTCGCCGGGGTTGGCACTGCAACCGTAGACCGTGTGCTGAATGACAGGCCGCATGTGAGAGATGAAATGCGGCAGCGAGTGATTCAAGCCAAGCTCGCGATAGAGTCCAGGGGAGAGCAAGCAACTTTTAAAAAGCCTCATCGTATACGGGTCTTGTTGCCTGAGGGGGCAGGTCCGGCGACAGAATTTTTATCTGCTGCGCTCCAAGAGTATGGAAGATTTGAGAATGCATTCGTGGAGTGTGTATTTACAAAGAAACTGGACCCGGCAGTGCTGGCGCGCAAATTACGAGCCTGCGCGAGACAGGGTATCAATGCCGTTGCGTTTCAGGCCCTCGACGAACCGAGGGTCCATGACGCAGTCGACGAATTGGCTGAATTCAGAATCCCCTGCCTAGCCTTAATGTCAAATTTCGAGAGCGACTCGCTTATCGGATTTGTTGGTCTCGATAATCGGAGTGCTGGTCGAACAGCTGGCTTGCTCATGGGGCGTTCGCTGCATCAAAATGCCAAGGTTGCCATTCTTTCAGGTGGTGGTCTTTACCGGGTACATGAAGAAAGAGAGATGGGGTTTAGAGCATTAATACGAAGCGAGTCCCCCAATATTGAAATAGTCGGCACCCTTAATGGGGGTGACGATATTCGAGGAAATCATGAAGCTGTGATCAAGCTGATAAAAGAGCAGCCAGATCTTGCCGGCATTTATAATGTTGGCGGGGGAAATGAAGGGGTCATTCGTGCATTTTCCGACCTAGATGCGAAGGGGGAGATCGTTTTTATTGGCCATAATCTAACCCGAAAAACAAAAGCTTATCTTCTAGAAGGTAGTATGGATTTTGTAATACATTTAAATATAAGGAACGCAGCGGAACAGGCGGTCAGGCATCTGATTGCATATCTTGACGACAGGCCGTTTAAACCGGTCAGACTACCAGCAGAAATAATCACTCGAGAAAATTTGAATGGTGTCAGCATCTCTTAAATTAGGTAATGGCCGAGGCGTTCCGCGCCGACGGTTATGACGGGGTGGTTAGCTTTGAATCGGTCTATCATCCCGGCAATGGCGATTTCGAGGCCGGCTTCCGGATGAACATCAAAAAGTTCAAGAGTCTATATGGCTGATCCAACCCGGGCTGGGTCCGGCGTCACAGGCTACGCTTCTGTGCGCTGACACGGAAGGGGGCGTTGGCGGCACCATTTGAACCTCGCAGCCCATCCGAACAAAATCGCTCCCTTCTGCCTCTGCTCATCCATCAACCGCTCGAGGCCCGAGGCACGACTACCCCCAAGCATAGGCTCCACCCCCCGAACCAATTCGATCCATATCCAGCAACCAACCCAAGTAACCCCGGTCCGGCGTCCACGAGGGGAGAGCCGTGAAGCTTGCACCGCGAGACACTGTCCCCGGATCGCGGCCTGTACTACTTCTCTCGCGCCAAGCCATCTGGCCCTTTGGCAGTCCGGCTATGTGATTGCGGAGACAATCTTGGGTTCTAGATGTCCAGTGCCTGTATGATTGCGCTCGCTGCAATCTTGTTGAAGCAATGGGCAGGCTGATCCATTTCCGGTGCAAGTGCACCGCCGTCAAAGGCAGTGGACTGCCTGCCGCGTTGCATGCCTTCGACCATTGCGCGGTCTTCTTCGAAAATCTCTAGCATGCGGTCACGATTGTTTCGGCGGAGATCTGCGAATCTGTCACTGGTAGCGCCTTCGCCGAAGTAATGGAGATCCATGCGCTCATTCGTCTGACCGGCCTGGGTTGGAATGAGGTGAACCGTCCAGATATGATCAGAGTGGACGCCTATCATAACATTGGGGAAAACACTCAGGAATTCGCTTTTGCCTCTCTGCCATGGCTCACTCAGATATGGGTTGGGCGGCAGCTGACCGTCGCCAATGGCGCCTCCATGGGCCTGGCAAATCGTGCCCTGACCCGACGCAGAGCCTTCGATAACTAACGGGTAATGATCGCGCAGCGGAGAATAGCTGTTGAGATCAGGATGCACGAACGGCAGATGATAACCATCAACGTGATTTTCCTGTGCAAACTTCCAGTTGCCCTCAAGGGTGATTTCCCAGTGGGACTCCTCGCCGCCGTGATGATAGAGGTCAAAGTTGAACTCATGCCAATGTGAAGTCACGGGCTCAATGAACGTTTCGAACGCAGGTGCGTCGCCAGAAATATTGACAAATATCAGTCCCGCAAAAATGTGGCTTCGAACCTCTTTGAGCCCGTGCAGCGATTTGTCCAGGCGATCGTCGTTATGGTTGCCTTCACCTTTGACATGGGGTGTTGAGCGCAACTCTCCAGCCTCT
>CALIBP010000104.1 GCA_938048165.1 uncultured Alphaproteobacteria bacterium
TTTGAGCGCGGCACGATCTCATCGATCAGGTTCCAGTCCACGGCGCGCTGCCCGCGCATGCCTTCAGTCGTTGTGCAGAACACATCAGACCGGTCATGGCGTACTTTCCGTTTATCCACCAGACGGGTCAGCCCGCCAGTCCCGGGCAGCACTGCCAGCAAGGGCAGCTCCGGCAGCGATACAGTCGACGCACCATCATCGATCAGCATGATATAATCTGTCGCCAAAGCGAGTTCATAACCACCACCGGCAGCCGTACCGTTAATCGCACAGATATATTTCTGCTGGGAATTTTCGGTAGCGTCTTCGATGCCATTGCGGGTCTCATTGGTGAATTTACAGAAGTTCACCTTGTGATCGTGGGTCGACATGCCAAGCATGCGGATATTAGCACCGGCACAGAACACCTGCGGATGATCGGAACACAGAACGACGCAACCAACCTCCGGGTGTTCAAAGCGCAAACGCTGGATCGCGTCATACAGCTCGATATCAACACCGAGGTCATAAGAATTGAGTTTCAGCTCGTAGCCCGGCTTCAACGTGGCATCTTCACTAACCGCCATTGCAAGACGGGCGACATTGCCGTCAATCGTCAAATTCCAGTGCTTGTACTGATCTGGGCTGGTGGCAAAATTTACCCGTGGCTCTCCACCGGTCCCGGCTGAAGCTTCAGATTCTGCGGCAGCGTCTTGTGGCGCCATCTTGAATATTCCTCCGTTACACCCTTTGGCCTAAATGAGCGTCGTGTGAGTCGTCCCAAATTGCATCAAAAGGGTTTTGATCGTCTCGTCTTCTCGATTAGCAATATAGTGTTTTTCCTTTGTTTTCCTAGGCTAGAAAAAACTTCGATTGCTAATTGTTGACTAGTCACGTATGTATATAACAACAGGATTGACCCCGTCAATGACGGTATCATCCGGGCTTAAAATCGTCGCCTGGAATACCCGTTTCAGGGCGGCAGATTATCGACTTACGGACCCAAACGGCGAAATGGATACATCCCCCGTAACCACCGCGGAAACACCGACCAATAGAGGTGCGCCAGAAACCAGTCTGCGCGACTGGATCGCGGCCAATGCCGAAAAACATCCCGATAAAATCTTTATCCAGAGTGTTGATCAGGATAAAGCCATCACCTTTGGCGAGTTCAAGACGGTCTGCGACCGCATGGCCAATTATCTGCAGGCCAAAGGTATCGGGCCGAATGACCGCGTCGCAATGCTGTCGAACAACTCCATCGAACATCTCTGCGTCTATATCGGTGGCATGGCCTATGGCGTGACGGTCTGCACCATCCATGTCGAGATGAATGCGGTCTATTTCGAACAAATTCTGAATGCTCTAAAGCCCAAGCTGACATTGTTTGAAGATTCCGAGGAGCGCATCGATTCGGACACGCTGAGTGCCACAACACCGGGCGACTGGTTGAATCTGGGAAGCTGGCAGGCTGATGGCAGCACAGCAGGGTTCTATGGTGAATTGGAAAATTGTACATCCGATCCCGTTGAGCCAATCAGCCACTGGGAAGATGACGCGTCGATCTATTACACTTCGGGTACCGCGTCGGCACCCAAAGGCTGCATCGTCAGCTTCCGCGAGCTCATCGAGAACACCCCGCCAACCGCCGAAGGGCTGGGGTTGACGGAAGAAGATCGTATTCTCGAGTTCCGCGCCTTTAACTGGATTTCAGCGCAGGTCCTTAGCGGGCTCAGCCCGCTTTCCAAAGGCGCCACGATCCTGCTCGCCCGCAAATTTTCCCAGAGCCGCTATTTTGACTGGGTAAGGAAACACAAGGCGACCATCGGTGTTTGCAATCCAACCGGTCTGGCGATGTTCCTCAACCGGCCGATAGACATTCATCATGACGACATTCCACATCTGCGCTTTATGACGTCATCCTCGGCACCATTGATGCGCGAGACCTGGAAACAGTTTGAGGACAAATATGGCGTCCCCGTCGCGCAGGGATATGGCTGTAGCGAAATCGGCTGGATCGCCGTCTCCAACGAAAATACCCGAAAGTTCGGCACCGTCGGCAAGCCCCTCGCCTATCACAAGCTCACTATCGTCGATGGTGAAGGCAAAGAAGTGCCGCTCGGTGAAACCGGCGAAATAGAGCTCGGCGGGTTTGCGACCAACGCCTATCGCTATCTCGATGAGAATGGCGACGAAAAAACCCACGCCCGGGACCGGCTCCGCACCGGCGACCTCGGCGTCATGGACGAAGATGGCTGCGTCAGTGTCACCGGCCGCGCCAAAGATCTGATCATTCGGGGTGGTGTGAATATTTCCCCCGCAGAAGTCGACAATATTTTATTGCAGATACCCGCCGTGGCCGAAGCCGCTACCATTGGCGTCCCGGATAAAATCTATGGTGAAGAAGTCGTCTGCTATGTCGCTCCCAAAGAAGGTGAAACGCTAACCACCGCTATCGTGCTGTCCCATTGCGGCACCAGACTGCCGAAATTTCGCATGCCCAAACAGATCATCATTCGCGATGCCCTGCCCAAAACCGAGCGCGGCAAAATGAACCGGCTGCTGTTGTTCGAACAGTGGCTGGAAGAGTTCGGCAAGCCCGAATAAGGTCGTTTTGTCAACAGCCCGCCGCGCGATAGCGTTTTTCTGTGCTAGGATCCCAGACAACAGATTATAAGTCAGTGCGGAAGTTGCTTGCCGACCAGGCAGCGATATTAGGCGACAAGCCGTATATGATTTTCATCGATCGAGACGAAAAAGCGCTGAGCTTTGCTGCTCTGCACCGGCGTGGCAATCAAATCGCGCATTTTTTTGCCGAACGCGGGCTCAAGCGCAATGACCGGGTATTTATGCTGTCGGAAAAATCGCTGGAGTTTATCGCGGTGTTTCTCGTTGTTCAGCGTTGCGGTGCTACCATTGCTACCTCCAATGTCGAGATGAACCGCGCTTATATTGGCGAGATATTGCATGCCGTCGATCATGCCCTCGTCTTGGTGCAGGAAGGGCTTGGGTTGGAAGACCTCCGCGATCCAGAAATGGCGGTAGACTGGCTGGCCCTTGGCGACTGGAATGAGACAGGCGGCTCCACCGGTTTTTTTGATGTGCTCTCTAACTATCCTGATGACGATGACATTGCCGAGGTTTGCACGCCGGAAGATATCGCTGTCATCTTCTATACCTCCGGCACCGAGGCAAAACCCAAAGGTGTGATGCAAGCTCATTCCGCAGTCTGGCCCAACTATGATGCGACGGCGGATTGCGTTGATCTTGATGAGCGCGGCCGAGTGGTGGATTGCACCGGGATATTTCCGAAAAAAGTCAGAGGGATACGGAATCGGAAGGAGTTGTGTTTCGCCTCATGCCGCGCTGCTTTGGCGTTCCTCTTCCATCAGCCGGGCCAATAGGTTGCGGGCCTGGATCGATGGGTGATCCATGGCAACATCAATCTGTGGTGCGTTGGGGAACTGGTTGACCCGTTTCTGGACCGCTTCACAGATCGCGACGTCCTCGCGGAACACCTTGCGAATGACGCTGAGCTGTTCGGCGGTCTCCGGGTCATCGAGACCGAAATCGCGAGCGTTGGTCCAGAAGTGATGGGTTGTTGTCATGGTCTCTGGCGTGATGGCATGCGCGTTATGCACGGTGATGCCGTGTTCACGATTGCCGTCGAACGCGCCGGTATTGAGCTGCGCCGCGCCGACATCAAACATGATTGTCGCGGGTGGTGTGTATATCCATCGATTCCAGCTATCGCCCTTGCCCTGAATGTTCGCCGCTTTTGCCCACAGGGGCGGCGGATCATCATTCGGGAACAGCCGCTCGCATTTCACCGCACGGGGCTCGCGGGTGACGTTGGGCTTAACGCGAAGCTTCGCGGCATTGCCCAGCGTATCAGGATGGACATAGGGCGAATGGCTCTGGTCGAGCTGGATATCGATATAGGACTGATAGTTACATTCGACATAAAAATAATCGTCGATATTGGCCCAGTCAGGACTATCGAGAAAAAAGTAATCGGGGATCTCGGTTTCATCGGCTTTGGCAGGGTCGCCCATCCATATCCAGATCCAGCGGTTCTTTTCCACAACCGGATATGACCGCACACACGCGCCAGCCGGCACGAGTTCTTGCGTCGGGATGGCGGTGCATTGTCCAGTGCGGTCAAAACGCAATCCGTGATAGCCGCATTCGACTTCATTACCCTGCAAACGCCCGACCGATAATGGCGCGCTGCGATGACAGCAGCGATCTTCAAGCGCGCCGACTTTGCCATCGGCACCGCGAAAGAAAACAATCGGCTCGTCGCAAATAGTCCGGGCCAGTAACCCGTCATCCAGATGATGGTTCCATCCCGCGACATACCAGGCGTTTTTTAAATACATATTACAGGCTCCACTTATATAGCTGCGCCAGCCCGTCTCCCCCTCCCGGCCACCCAGTGCCAGTATCCTATGGGTGGCCGGGAGGGGGAGACGGGCGGCCACGGCGATATATTATGTTACCATACAAAAAGAGCGGCTCAATGAGCCGCTCTGATTGCAAAAATGTCGTTCAGACTTACCGGCCAGTACGCGCCAGGGAATGTACCCAGCCCTTCTTTTCCATGTAGGTCTTAGCGTGAGTGATCTGTTCCTCGGAGAAGAACTTGTCCGGGAACACCGTGTCGACCGGATAGACCGGACGCAGGAAGTCGCTTTCATAGCCGTAAGGCACCGTCGCATCGATACCCATGCCGCCTTCAAAACGGGTGTTAGACGCTGTCCATTCCCGGTCACCAGCTGTCATGCGTTCGGCCGGCATAAAGGTCTGGCCTACACCGCCCGGGATAGGATTAAGAATATCCGTCTGCGGGTTAACGCGTGTGGTCAGGTTCCAAATTACGTCATCCATGTCATAGATATCGGTGTCTTCAGACATCGCGACAACCAGACGCGAACCCTGCGAACAGCTGAGGATCGCGGACAGGAAGTTGCGCTGCCAGCCTTCATCGATCTGGCTGCGCTTCTTGACCTGGATGATTGCGCCACCCCAATCCGTCATCGGATACGGGATATTGCAATCCTGGATAATGCCGGGCTGCATGCGTTCGCAAAGCTCATACATCGCGGCTTCGCGGACCGTGGTGTCGATATTCTGGCAATCCATCGTGTGAACACCAAGCGGGAAGACAATCGGCTTGGATTCACGCGCCCGCGTGGTAACCGCGGTGACATGGAACGTCGGGGCCTTATAGGCCTTACCCATGTAACCAGCCCATTCGGGATGGAAATGGAAGCGGCCCTGGACACCGGCTTCTTCTGATTCAGCCGTTTCATAACGACGATCACGCGGATGCAGATAACCTTCCAGCGTAATCTCGGCATCGGCCAGCGCGTAGGCACCCGGAACCGTCTTGGCTTCAACCATGCGGACCGGCTCGCCGATCAAACGACCGGCAACACCGAGCTCATCACAACCGGTGGGCATGATGACATAGTCAAACCCGGCACCCGCCAGAAGGTTTGGACCAAACGGAATGCCGAAGTTCATCGTCAAGGGAATCGGCTCGTCATCACGGTAATGCTTGGCCATAACCTGCCAGCCATGCGACCCCGGCGAGATCTGGAATGTACCAACGTTGCCCCACCGGAAGTTCATCCGGTTATAGGCCATGTCTGTGCCGCCTTCGAAATACTCACCGGCGAACAAGCGCTGGCCGGAACCAACCGTCAGCTCAGACTCATAGGTCGTATGGCGGATCGGCACCATATGCTCATTCACTTCAGCCGGGTTGAGGATAACCTCCTCATGGCTCGGCGCGTCTTTGGAGTCGACGATAACCGGCGGCAGTGGGTTACGGATCGCGTTGGCAATCGCCAGTGTCATTTCCTGCATGTTCTTGACGCCGAACATCTTGCACATGATGCCCTGATCAGCGAACAGGTTCGTGATCGCGCGATGGTTGGGTTTCCCCTTGACGTTGTTGAACAGAAGCGGGCATGCGCCATCAAGATGCTTCTGGACACCGGTGATCTCGAGATCAGGATCAACCTCGACATCCGTTTCAATAATGTCGCCTTCCTGTTTCAAGAAATCGATGGTGCTCCGCAGATCACGCAGATGATCCGTCACGGGCGTTGGTTTGAGTTCTTCTCTGGCATTCGCCATTTCTATCTCCTAGTCCGTCCTTAAACGTCAAATTCCCGGAATTCGTCTTTTAAAATTCTATCGCAATGCCCAGCCGAGCGCGCGACGCGGAGGTATTTTTACGTTGCTTGATCAGGAATTGCAAGCCCGCATTTTCCACAAAATACCCGGCAAACCCCAATAAAACATAGGAAAATTGGATCGTTGACTGCTAAATACTTAGATTACTTAGTATTTTTTAAACACGACACCTAGAATCGTTGAACTGTTAAATCCGATGAAAATTTTGCAATTGGTTGACCATTCCGAAAAACAACTCCAAAACTTAGCTTCAATTTGGTTCAATGGAATTTTCAGACATGGCAGACAATCCACTTCCCGAACTCGTTCAGAACTTTGTCGATACCATCCGCGGCTATTGCGCAGAAGGGAAAGTAGGTGAAGCCTTATGGCCGCTCGTCGCCATTGACCTGAAGGCCCTTCTCGCTGATCCAACCTTGATTGAGCAGTCCAAGACCTGGCCCGACACCAAGAAAGGCGACGGCCCTCCCTCGAACTTGCTGTTTTACGAAGACCCTGATTATGGCTTTGTCCTGAATGCCCTCGTCAAAGGTCCAAAATCAGTGACAAACGTCCATGATCATGGGCCAAGTTGGACGCTATACGGCGTTCTTGATGGCGGCGAACATATCGAACGATTCAGCCGGGTCGATAATAACCCTACCGAGGAAGGACCAGCCGAGCTGAAATCCAATGGCGAGTTCGATGTTGTCCCCGGCTATATCGATGTCGTCCCGCCCTGGGAAATCCATCAGGAAGCCAATGGCAACCACCGGACAATCGGGTTCATCGTCCGCAGCCAGCGCTCAGGAACCTTCAAACAATACCGCTATAACGTCGAAAATGGCGATATTGCATCTTATAACGGCCCGACCCAAATCCCCTACCAACTGGTTTAAGCGACGCGACGTTCGAAAATGACTTCGGTCCGCGAAACACTCCAAAAAGGTATCGCCCATCATCAGGCGGAGGAACTCGTTGAAGCGGAAGCCTGTTATCAGGCTGCGTTAAAACAGGAACCCGAAAATATCGATGCGTTACACCTCCTTGGTGTCGTTATTTTCGACACCGGGCACGCGGAAGACGCTATTCCGTTAATTGAAAAAGCCGCGAACCGAAATCCGAACCGATTGAATATTCAGGTCAATCTCGGCAACGCCTATACCGCAGCAAACCGGCATGCTGACGCGGCGAAAGCCTATTTACGGGCGACTGAGATCGTTCCCAACGATGTCGATGTCCTTGACCGATTAGCCACCGTTTATAGCCAACTTAAACAGTTTGACGAAGCCGCAACAATTCTAAAAAGGGCCATTGTTATTGACCCTAGCAGTGGTCGGTTACTCCTGTCACTTGGCATTGCATTCAAGAATGCCGGAAAATTGGAAGAAGCGGAAAAACTCTATCGCGATATTCTCGAAAAAGTACCGGACTATGCAGAAGCCAGGGCCAATCTCGCTGTCGTTCTGCAAAAGCAGGGACGTATCGATGAATCGGTGAAGGAATTTCGCAATGCTGTAACCCTTAAGCCCCACTATTTTCGGCAAGCAGCCGTAAACCTCGCCGCTACCGGAAAGGGGAAGATATGGCTAAAGCTCGACAAGGCCAAAGCAAACCTGTCTTTTCCCGATAAATAATGCCATCTATTTGCCATATTTACGTTACCCCTTCAGGCTCCTAAGAAGCAAAATTTCAACAGAATTTCGATTCGACGCGTGATTCGATTGGTGTTAGCCTTTCCCAGACCTTAGAAATTCTGCGTCTATAGTCATTAATTTTAACTTTACTATTCATCCAATACAGGGAGGACTTTGTAGTGATAAAAACTTTAAAACTAACGGTTGCCGTAGCGGGCGCCCTCACGGTTATGGGTTCGCCGGTTACGGCTGCAGATTACTATGCTGGCAAGACACTCACCGTTCAGGTTCCATCAGGATCAGGCGGCACCTATCATGTCTATTGCCAGCTCGTGCAGCGGAATATTGGCAAATACATACCTGGTAAACCTCGGGTGCTCATTCAGAACATGCCTGGGGCAGGTGGTGCAAAATCGGCTACTTGGATGGCCAATGTAGCTCCTAAGACTGGCGAATATATTGCGATGGTAGCCCCAGGTGTTATCACAACACCTTTGGTACGGAAGATGCGATACGACGCTCGAAAGTTTGGCTGGTTAGGTGCGCCAGCAGCTCGAATGGCTGGAATATTCATGTGGCACACCTCTGGCATCAAGACCCTCGAAGATTTTAGAAACAAAAAAAGTACCATAGCAAGTAGCGGATTTGCTTCATCCGGCTCAATTTACCCTCGCTTAGTTGCACACGTGCTAGGCATAAATAAGATGAAAATCATCCTCGGTTACAAGGGTGGCGGAGCGATGAACCTAGCAGTGGAGAAGCAAGAAGCGTCCGGGCGCAATAACTTCTTATCAGGAGTTTTGGCCAAACGCCCCACTTGGTTGCCTAAAAAATTGGTCTACCCGATAATTATGTACGGGCCAAAAACGTTCAACGAACATACGAAAAACACACCGCATCTGGGCGACATTCTTGCAAAAGAACAACCAGGTTCGATGAACGAGAAGATGTACACAGTTCTAAGTACTAACCTAAAAGTTGGGCAGGCATTTTATCTTCCGCCTGGTGCGAACAAGAACGTCATGAAAATAATGGGAACAGCCTTCGATAAAATGATTGCGGACCCTCAATTTAAGAAGAATGTTCTTGCTCGTGGCGTAGAGTTTGACCCAGTTTCAGTCGCCACAATTAACAAATATATCAAAGCTGGCTTCAAAGCAGCGACGCCTGATGTTGTAGCAGCTCTCAAACCTATGCTTGTTAAGAAAAAGAAATAATTCTGACACTACTACTTCTACTAATGAGAAATGGCTCCTCACATGAGGGGCCATTTTTTATGCCCAATGCCATCCCAACAGAGTTAGACGTCGAACAAGTTCGATGTTAGCCTTTTTTCATGGATGGCGGCCAACGCGGTCATCTGGTCCAATTAGCATTTCAAAATATAGTTCTTGAAATCTTCACAGGAAGAACAACGGGGTAAAAACATCTCTTAATCTAGGAGCTTCAGCGACGTCGCTCGTCGCTCTCGCAGCGACGAGCGCCTTGTCTACAGATTATTTTTCCGACAAGACCATTAACGTTCAGGTGCCTTCAGGCTCCGGCGGTACCTATCACGTCTATTGCCAGCTCGTGCAGCGGAATATTGGGAAATACATTCCCGGCAAACCAAAGACTCTCATTCAGAACCGTCCGGGCAGCGGCGGCGCCAAATCTGCCTCCTATATGGCAAACGTTGCGCCCAAAGACGGCTCCGTCATCGCTATGATTGCACCCGGAACCATTACCACGCCGCTCGTCCGCAAGGTTAAATTTGACGCCCGTAAATTTCAGTGGCTCGGTGCGCCAGCCGCCCGTGCTGCTGCAATCTGGGTATGGCATACGCACGGCATTAAAACTTTCAAGGACGCTCAAAAGAAAGAAGTAGCTATCGCTACGTCCGGTTTTTCCTCCGCTGGCTCTGTGTTCCCTCGGCTAGCGATTTCGTTGCTGGGCGCAAAATTCAAGCTCATCTATGGCTATAAAGGTGGCGGCGCGATGAACCTTTCTGTTGAGAAAGGTGAAACCATGGGACGTTGGAATTTTTATTCCGGCTTTACCGGTGTCCGTCCGACCTGGATTCCAGAAGGAAAAATCATTCCTCTGATTGGTACCGGACCGAAACATCCAAAACTTGCCGGGGTGCCCCACTTCACGGATCTTCTCAAAGAAGGAACCACCGAACGGAAACTTTATGACCTGCTCGGCATGAACCTTGAGGTTGGTCAGGCATTCTATGCACCGCCAGGCACGCCGAAGAAAGTCGTGGAAATTCTTCGCGGGGGCTTTAAGGCCATGATTGCGGATCCAGCTTTCAAGGCAAACGTTCTCAAACGCCGCGTTGAATTTTCACCGGTTTCGGTTCCCGAAATCGAGAAGAAAATCAAAAATGCATTTGATGCAGCATCGTCAGACTTCTTAAAGGCATCGCGGAATGTATACAAAAAGAAGAAGTCCTAAATTCCGGACTTAAGACAACGACAAACGGCTCCTCTCACGAGGGGCCGTTTTTCTATGGGTCCTTGTTTTCTTCAGGCGCAGAGCTGTCATCTTCCTGCTCCGACTCATCCGCATTCGGATTACCGGTAAGAGACACCCAAAATCCCGCGCCGGGGTCTGCAAGAGGTCGGCACCGCTCGACCGTCCCGGCCTTCATCGCTTCCACCAGAAAACGTCCAATTGGCTGAAAGTGGGTTTCACCGCTGGTCGCCGTTGCAGGATCAATCCGAATGGCCACCGATCTTTGTTTGCGAAACCGGCTGCGCTCAATCATCCGCTCCACACTGGCGATCGAGTGCGGCAGATCAAGACCACAGAGATCGAGCTCATACTCTGACCCGTCCTTCATGCCAGTCAGGCGACGAACATCCTCATCATCGAGATACGGCATAGTCAGCTACGATCCTGGCGTAGGTGGTTTTTGTAATAACCTCGTTCATTTTTAATTCGCTGCTTGAGCGCATTCGCCCCCGCATACTCCTCGCTGGTCATCGCCTCTACCTCGATATCCGGCCGTCCCCGCTCAATAGTCATACATTGTGCTATAGGAGTCCCTGCGGGCAGGATCCCTTCAAAGTCTCGGTCCACCCAAACCATTGGGAAATGCACAGGAAGAACATCAAAGCTATCGGTATCAACCACCCCTGACAAAGTACGGAACGGAAGGTCAAGCCTGTTCAGCGGATGGGTAAAAAGGGTCGCATAGCCAGGCTCGGTATGAATCGACCAGTAATTATTAGCCTTAATGACCACCTCATTTTGATCAACAAACGGAACCCCCGGCGCCTGGGTCGGGAAGTGGAAACCGAGCGGACTTTCCTCGTGTGGCCAGTCCCAGCTGAACTCCCCGTCTTTGACCTGAATATCGGCCTGGAGAGGAATGATAAATCCTGTGGTCAATGCGTCGATAAACGGCATGCAATGCTTGATTGTCATATCGGCACCACCATCAGGCAAATCATTGTCCATTGGCATTGCCTTATACCAATCCGGGGCCATACGACGCGCTAGTTCTGGCTTTGGAAGAACGTCGATGAGATCTGGGGGGCAGGTAAATCGAATTTTCATGAGGCTATTGTCGCTGACAGGTGATTAATCTAGCAAGTGTGGCAGTTGCGGCGTTTCTATCCGTACAATAGCGTATTGATCAAACTTTTGCTTTGGAGAAATTGGATGCCACGCGTTACGCCCAAAACCCGGGAAGAATTGTCCGATTTAGAAGATGTCTTTGAGCGCGCAGAACAGGCCTTAGGCTTCGTACCCAACAGTTTCTATCTAATGGGACGGCGGCCCGAAATGCTGCGGGCGTTCTCAAGGTTATCGCGGGAAGTCATAGGTGTTCCAGGCCGCGTTTCGCAGGATCTAAAGTGGCTGATCGCCCACATCGCCAGCCGTGCCGCCGGTTGTCAGTACTGCATGGCCCATACGGCAGGCTCCGCGAACAAAGCAAAAAGCGAAATGGAGCGAAAAATTGATGCCATTTTCGAATACGAGAGAAGTGAGCTCTTTAGCGATGCAGAAAAAGCTGCGCTGACAGTTGCGCAGGCAGCCGGAACCACGCCTAATATGGTGTCGGACGCCGACATGGAAAATTTAAAGATTTATTTTGATGAAGATCAGATTGTTGAAATCGTTGGAGTCATTTGCCTGTTTGGCTGGCTAAACCGGTTCAACGATACAATGGCAACATATCTTGAGCAGGAACCCCTGGAATTTGCAACGCAACATCTTGCCGCCTCGGGCTGGGAAGTTGGCAAGCACAAAGGATAGTTAATAATGAAGTTTGGTTTGTTTGATCATATCGACCGCTCCGACGACCGGCCGCTTTCTCAACAGTTCGACGAACGGATTGAATTTGTGAAAGCGGCGGACGAGGCCGGGTTTTATTGTCTGCATGTTGCCGAGCATCACTCCTCCCCGCTCAACATGTGCCCGGCACCCAGCATCTATCTCAGCATGGTGGCCCAGGCGACACAGCACATCCACATGGGCCCGTTGGTCTATCTGCTGACTCTTTACACCCCACTCCGTCTCGCGGAGGAAATCTGCATGCTGGACCATATAAGCAAGGGTCGGCTTGAGGTTGGAGTCGGTCGTGGCGTGTCGCCCTTCGAGCTGAATTTTCACCGTGTCGATCATGACGATTCCCGGAACATTTTTTTCGACGCCTATGCGTGCTTGAATGAGGCCTTGTCGAATGACGTGTTCAGCTATGAAGGAAAGTATTTTTCATACGATAACGTTCCGATGTCCTTACGGCCCTATCAGGACCCTCTTCCCTATTGGTATGGCTCGTCCAACACGGTCGGCGCCGAATGGGCTGGTGAACAAGGAATGCATTTTACATCCAACGGTCCAATTCCGCAGGCGAAGGAAAATATCGATGCCTATGTTGCCGCACTGAAAAAGCGTGGTGGACCAGCCCAGCCCAAGAAAGAATTTCCTGGCGGTGCTGCCATAGGACAGCTGCGCCATATTTTTGTGGCGGACACCGATGAAGAGGCGAAAGAGATCGCCAAACCAGCGCTAGAGCACCATATTGGCAATCTGAACTGGCTACGTATGCGCCATGGTGACACCGAGTTTACCAAACGGCTCAATGTCCATCGTGGGGCGTCATACGAAAGCTGGGAAGAAATGGACATGGTGATCGCGGGTAGCCCCGAGACCGTCATCGCAGAAATTACCCGACAGACGAAAATTCTCGGGATTAATTATCTGCTCGCCTATCTGTTCTTTGGTTCAATGACCCTTGAACAGGCGATGCGGTCTTTCACCCTGTTTCGCGATGAGGTGATGCCAAAGTTAGCCGACCTGTAAGCTGATTACCGACTCCACTTGGTTTCGGGTGACGGTAATTCTTCACCATCGAGAAACACCACGTCGACATTTTCGTTGAAGAAGCAGATCAAGTCTTTGATCCGGGGACATTCCGGCAGAGTTTCTCGGTAGCACCAGGCGATATCTTCATAGATCTTGCCGTTCACCGTCGCCGCATAATAGCTGGCACGCCCTTTGTATGGACAAACGGAGGTGGTTTCTGTCGGCGACAGTAAATCCATCCTGACATCTGTTTCGGGAATGTAGAAACGTAAGGGATGATTGCCTTCAAAGGCGAACATGGCATCAGTGGTTTCAGCGATGACATCACCGCCCAGGACGATTTTTACCGGGCGATGCGACGGCACTGTATCGAGACGTTTTTTTGGATCGCGGGCATGGCCGAAGATTTGCTCGTCTTCCTCCCACCATTCATCCACCCGCTCCCAATAGAAGGCAACATAATCCTTAATGCCCCGCATTTCGTTATAGGGGTTTCGGTAGGACCACATGACGTTCTCTTCGGTGCGGTCACCCACAGATAGCGTCCAGTAGGATGCATCACCTTTATAGCCACAATGCGTCGAATGATCAGTGGCCGAAAACAAATCCATACGCACGTCGTCCATCGGAAAATAGAGCACCGGGACATGACCACCTTCGCGCATCAGCATCACATTGGTGGAGTCGACGATCACCTCGCCATTGACCTTAACGCGAATTCGTCGCGGACTGGGCTCAAACTCCAAAACCTTATCGGGGTTCTTGGTAAAACTGGGGGCGTTACCTGGTGATGTCGCGGATCCATCCATCTCGATCTCCCTGTTTGATAACAAAAATGATGCGCTGGTTTCTCCGACCTCGCAAGCACCCTTCGACGGCGCGTCTCAAAAAGACCATACTGCCGCACATGGCTCATTTCCGAAAACAATCCCAAAAGTCCGGCGACCTTATTTTAGATGCGATAATCAGGCTTACATACAAAGTTGGTTTTCGTGCTGTTGTTTTTTTACGACGCATTGGTTTCCCAAGAAAACCAGGGACCGCTGTCGTCATTTGGCACGATGGTCAGGTGCTCGCCGTGCAGCATTCCTACATTCGTGGTTTAGGTCTGCCCGGCGGGGCGATTGATGCCTGCGAATCTCCTCAGGAAGCCGCCGTTCGCGAAATGCGGGAAGAACTCGGATTGGAACTCGACACACCAACGACCTCGTTCCCTGCGGCAATCTCAAAAACACAGAAGTTTTTAAAATAGAGCTCACAACAATGCCTGAAATCCACGTCGATAATCGGGAAATAGTGGAAGCTTTTTTTATTAATCCGGAAGACCTTATCGCGAAGGTTTCCCGTTATGCTGAAATTTTGCAGGCACCCGGCATTTCGCGGTAACGAGGGATTTCGAGTCCGCTAAAGTTTGCTAGAACAAGATCAACGATTAGCAGGAGAGAGCCCTAATGAATTTCGGCGTTGGCCAGTCTGTCGCGAGATCCGAAGACCCTCGTTTTTTAACCGGACGAGGAACATATATTGACGACATCAATCTACCCCACATGGCGCATGCCGCCATCGTCTATGCACAGGTACCAAATGCGGTGATCACCGCGATTGATACGGCGGGTGCAGAAACCGCCCCGGGTGTTATCGCCGTTCTCACCGGCGCTGAGGCCAAACAGGATGAAATCGGTGGCATCGCACCAAACTATCTTCCTCAAATGATGGGTTTGTCCGACGGTTATCGAACCGAACAGCCCATCATTGTGCAGGACAGGGTCCGTTTCATCGGCGAACGCATCGCTCTCATCATCGCCGAAACGGAACGACAAGCACGTGACGCCGCAGCCTTAGTCACAGCAGACTTCGACATGCGCGATTCCGTGACCACAGCGGCCGCCGCGATCGCCGATGGCGCGCCCTTGGTTCATGACGGCGCTCCCAATAATATTGCGGCCGACATCCATTTTGGTGATGAAGCGGCAAGCGCTAAAGCTTTTGAGCAAGCGGACCATATCGTCGAAGTAGAACTTCGTCAGAACCGGCTGGCCTGCGTTTCCATGGAGACACGCGGTACCATAGGGGACTACAACGAAGCCGACGACCGCTACACCCTCTATACCAGCGGACAGGGCCCGCATATGACGCGGAGTTCTATCGCCCAGAACGTTTTCAAAATTCCGGAATCCCGGCTCCGTGTCATTTCGAAAGATGTTGGCGGTGGCTTTGGTATGAAAGGCGCTACCTATCCCGAAGATGCTTTGGTTCTGTGGGCTTCTAAAAGAGTAGGTCGCCCGGTCAAATGGATCGGCGACCGATCAGAAGCGATGCTGGCTGATAATCAGGGGCGTGATCAGGTTCTGGAAGGTGCCCTTGCTCTCGACAAGAACGGAAAGTTTCTCGCGTTGCGCTGGCGAGCCATGCAAAATGCCGGCTGTTATATCCCCGGGTCAGGCTATATCCCGCTGGTTTTTTCGCTACGGATTGCGCCTTCAGTTTATGACATCCCGACCATAGATATTGCCAGCCGTCATGTTTTCACCAACACCACACCTACCTCTGCCTACCGCGGTGCTGGACGGCCGGAAGGGGTGTTTGCGCTTGAGCGGCTGATCGACAAGGCAGCCAAAGCCACAGGGATAGATCGGGTTGAAATCCGCCGCCGGAATATGATCACCCCCGATGCCTTGCCATACACAACCCATACACGGTTTATCTATGATTCAGGCGATTTCGCTGGCGTTCTGGACAAATGCACAGCACTCGCGGACTGGGGTGGATTCCCGGAGAGAAAATCTGCCAGCGAGGCCAGAGGCCTCAAACGCGGCATCGGTATTTCTTATTACATCGACGATTGCGGCAATTTCAATGAACGCGCTGACATCCGCTTCGATCCCAGCGGGTCCTGCACAATTTTTGCTGGAACTTTCAGCCACGGGCAGGGCCACGCCACAGTCTACGCCCAGATGGTTTCAGACTGGCTGGGTATCCCCTTCGACTCCATTCAACTTGAACAGGGAGATACCGCCAGCGTCGCTGCCGGTCGAGGAACGGTCGCCTCACGCAGTATGGTTCTTGGCGGCAGCGCCATGCGTCATGCCGCCGATGCGGTGATCGAGAATGGCAAAAAGTTTGCCGCCCACCTCATGGAAGCCGATGCCAATGACATTGAATTTGCCAATGGCATTTTCACAATTGCTGGCACTGACCGGTCAATGCCAATTACGGAAGTGGCCAAGGCGTCTTTCAGACCGGCAGGTATTCCGGCCGAACTTGGTGTAGGCCTGGACGGCACCGGCGCCTACGCCGCCGTTCAGCCCAGCTTCCCCAATGGATGCCATATCTGCGAGGTCGAGATTGATCCCGACACCGGCACCTTGACCCTGGCCAAATACGCCGTGGTCGATGATATCGGCGTGGTTATAAATCCAATGCTCGCCGACGGACAAATTCATGGCGGTATTGCCCAGGGTGTTGGTCAAGCTCTGACGGAAGAAGTTATCTTTGACACTGAGTCAGGGCAGCTCATGACCGGGTCGCTGATGGATTACGCCATGCCTTTCGCAGACACACTGCCGTCCTTTGACATGGCGTTCCACGAGGTCCCGTGTCAGTCCAACCCAATCGGCGTCAAAGGCGCCGGCGAGGGCGGTACAGTCGGTGCGACACCGGCCGTTATCAGCGCCATTCTGGATGCCCTGGCCCCATTTGGCATCAACGACATTGAAATGCCGGCCACGTCACAGCGCATTTGGCAGGCAATCGAAAAAGCGCGGCACCCCTAGCGTTTTCCGGTTTGCTCCGGTACAAACGCGCAACAGTAAAACCAAAATTGCGGAGAATTAAATGGCTGACATAAAACTGACCATGGCGATGAACCAGTATGACCATGTTCAAGACATGGCGACAGGTCGGGTAAAAGCCGAAGGTATCGATCTGACCGTCATCAATCATGGACCTGAGGAAATTTTCCATCGCTTCTTGTTCAGCCAGGAATGGGAGATCTCTGAAATTTCGATGGGAATGAGTACATCATGGATATCCCGTGGTGATGCTCCCTTTGTTCTGATCCCGGTGTTTCCATCGCGCGTATTCCGCCACTCTTCGATTTATATGCTCAAGGATGGGCCGATCAAAACCGCAGCAGACCTCAAGGGTAAACGGATCGGCGTTCCTGAATGGGGCCAAACCGCGGGGATTTATACCCGTGGCTGGATGGAACATACCGCAGGCGTCCCGCTCAGCAGTGCGACCTGGTTTCAGTCCGGTATCAACGACCCAGGACGTCAGGAAGCCTCTCAGTTGAACCTGCCGGACGACATTGATCTCACAATCGTTACTGACCGCTCTTTGATGCAGATGATGCTTGCAGGTGATCTCGATTGCGCCTTCTCGGCCCGTCCACCGAATGAATTCATCGCGGGCGACCCACGTGTCGTTCAGCTCTATCCGAATTACCGGGAAGAGGAAGAGAAGTATTTCAATGAAACCGGCATCTTCCCGATCATGCATACCGTCGCGATCCGCCGCGATATTTTTGATAAGGAACCCTGGGTCGCACAGAATCTGATCACGGCCTTTGAGGAAGCCAAGGCACGCAGCTTTGAAAGAATTGCCAACTTCACCGTGTCTCAATTCCCCGTTGCCTGGAACTATTACGATGGGCTTGAAAGCAACCGCAAAATGTTTGGTGAAGAGCAATGGCCCTACGGCATAGACTCAAACCGGACAACACTGGAAGCCTTCCTGCAGTTTGGCTACGAACAAGGCACTTTGCACAAGAAACTCGAAGTCGAAGATCTATTTCCCGAAGTTGTTCGTCATCACTTCAAACTCTAGGAGATCAACCAGGTTGGTCAGCGCCGGGCTTGCGCCCGGTTCTGACCAGGCAATTTTCCTTTTAAGCGCAGAACGTAGGAAATAACTTCCGCCACCGCCTTGTAATGCTCAGTTGGAATTTCATCCCCGACCTCTACTGTGGCATGTAGCGCTCGTGCGAGAGGTGGGTTTTCCATGACAGGGATACCGTGTTCCTGCGCAATTTAGCGTATGCGAAAGGCCATATGATCCGCCCCTTTAGCGAGGACCGCTGGCGCCGTCATTGTGTCCAGGTCATATTTTAACGCCACAGCAAAATGGGTCGGGTTGGTTATAACCACCGAAGCTTCAGGCACTGCTTGCATCATGCGTTTTTGCGCACGTTCGCGACGGATTTGACGCAAGCGGCCGCGAATTTGCGGATCACCTTCCGATTGCTTCATTTCACCTTTGATATCCTGCCGGGACATGCGCTTTTGTTTGCTATGCTGGACCCATTGCACAAGAAAATCGAGTAAGACGACAATCGAGTTTTTGAAACGGGAATTATACCGTCCACCAAATCAGATAAACCAGCCCACCCGGCCGGCATGAAATGAACGTCAACGTGGGAAGGCAAACCGGGATCTTGGAATTGGACTGGACCATAGCAACAGGCCTGCTTGTTCTAAGCAGCCCTGTCACAGCGCAAACAATGTCCCTTCATCTAGGGGACAGAGCCTCCGCCACTGGCTGGATCGATCAAATTATCACCCTAATTAAGTTGCTTCCGCTGGCACCGTCGATCCTGGTTATGGTGACGTCATTTACCCGCATTATTGTTGCCCTCTCTCTTACGGAATGCGCTTGGTGTTCAGCAAACACCGCCGAATGCAGTCCTTATTAGTCTCGCTTTATTCCTCACGGCCTTCGTCATGGCGCCAACTCTGGAGCAATCCTATAAAGAGGGTATTACGCCTCTCCTGGTCAATGAGATGAGTGAAGAAGAATTTTTTAGCCGCAGCGTAAAACCAGTCCACGGCATCATGATCGACCATGTTCGTGAACAGGACTTAAAATTGTTCCTCGATATCGCCAAAACACTTGCCTCAGAAACCGCTGACAAAGCACCGCACCGATCACTAATTCCGGCTTTTATGATCAGAGAATTACTGCGCGGTTTCGAAATCGGATTTCTAATATTTGTACCGTTTCTGGTCATCAATATGGTGGATGCCTCGGTCCTGATGTCGATGAGTATGATGATGTTACCACCCATCATGATTTCTTTACCCTTCAAGCTAATCTTCTTTGTGCTAGTCGATGGTTGGTACCTCGTGGCCGGCTCCTTGATCCGCAGTTATGGCGGCGGCTAGCGTTCTCTCTTCGTTATTAGGCTCGCGAACTGATCTAAGGTCGGCCCCTTGGGCGCCTTCCGCTTGTTTGATATCGTCTCTCCATAAATATTTGGGAGAAAGCAATGCTTATCATCAATAATGAAATTGTCGCCGATGTTCTCGAAATGTCGGATTGTATTCGCGTACAGGAAGAAGCCTTCAAAAAACTTCCCACTGGCGGCGCAATTCACCGACCAAGAATTGACATGTATATGCCTGCTGAACGCGAAGATGGCTATTTCCGCTGGGGCACGATGGAAGGAGCCAATGACGGTTTCTTTGCGATCCGCATGAAATCCGACGTGATGTATTGGCCCGAAGATGAAAGCGGCAATTGGACAGAAGAAAAATATTGCCGCGAACCTGGGACCTATTGCGGGATAGTCTTGCTTATAAATACCAATAATGGTGAACCCCTCGCTTTTATAAATGATGGGCATATTCAGCATATGCGGGTTGGCGGCGGCGCCGGAATCGGTGTCAAATATTTATCACGCGAGGACTCGCATATCGTTGGAATGTTGGGGTCCGGGGGTATGGCCAGAACATTTCTCGAAGCTTTCGCCAGCGTCCGAGATATTCAGCAATGTAAAATCTACAGCCCAACAGCAGCACATCGTGAAGAATATGCCGAGGAAATGACCAAGAAGATGGGATTTGAAGTCGTCGCCGTCGACACACCGAAAGAAGCGGTTGCGGGCTGCGATATTTTATCAACCTGCACGGATTCGATGGTCCCCGTCTACGATCCAGAATGGATTGAACGCGGGATGCATGTCACCAATTTGGGACGACGGGAAATTAGCGATGCCGTGATGGATAAGTTCGATGTCGTTATCCGACAAGGAACGGCGGGGCTGCAGATGAAACAAACCGAGCGTTTTCAGGCGGAACGAGGTCTAAGCCCTGCCGCTTTTATCGGTGGAACCACGGAACAAATGAAGCGTATTCCGGAGAAGAATCCTAACCCAGGGTTTGGTGGCGATGACCCTGAATTTAATGATCGCGGCAAGGGCGGCGACAAACCCGATTTTGCAGCCCTCATAGCTGACCCTTCTTTGGGTCGAATGAACTCGGATCAAGTTACTTTTTATCGGAATGTTGGAAACCAGGGCTTACAATTCTCATCTGTTGGCGGGCATGTCTATAAAACCTGCATCGAACGGAATTTAGGTATGGAAATTCCCACAGATTGGTTCTTGCAGGATATTCGTGACTAGAGGAAAAATAGTCCGGTAAGGCCTAGTTTGCCGCAGCAGTTTGACGAACCGCTGGTGGCGCCGGTTGTCCGCTGGCCGAGGATAAAAAATACCGAAAACTGTTTGGTTCTGCTGCCTGACGGGCAAGGGTAGCAATATCGGTAATTGTCTGTTTCGCCCTACCGACAACCGCTTTAAATGCTGTCGCCCGATGTGATTTTTCCATTGCTTTGCCGAAGCGTTCTCGAAGAAAGTCTATACTCTCCGTGTCACCTGCGAGGCCAAAGGCGACACTGCGGCGTAACAAAATCTCAACCTCTGATTCCTTGTGTTTTTCTGGCGAAAAGCTACCTGTAATAAATGGCAGAGATTTAGCCGCTTCAAACCATCAGCCAGCCCCCCAATATATTTGCGCTCGTATCCCGTCCGCTTGTCCTTCTCCCCTAAAACAGGGCCATTATTTTGTTCCAGTTAGGGGAGGATACGATGGCACGGAAGCGACATTCGGACGAAGACATATGGAATCTGCTGCGTGAGACTGAGTTGAAGCTGTCAGCAGGCAGCGACGTTGCGTCGGCGTGTCGCGGCGTGGGTATCAGTGAGGCTACGTATTACAACTGGTGCAAGCGGTTTGGCGGGATGGGTAGGTCTCAGTTGTCGGAGCTGCGTAGTCTGAAGAAAGAGAATGCGCGCTTGAAGAAGATCGTCGCGGAACTCGAACTGGACAAGCTGATCCT
>CALIBP010000105.1 GCA_938048165.1 uncultured Alphaproteobacteria bacterium
AATGATGTCGATGTACGGAATGACGCTGTAAAATCTGTCTTTACGGTTACTCATGATATGCGAGGGTTGTCCAAGACATTCGGCTATCCGCTGCTTGGTGAAATATCCTCGTCCTGTGCGGACTTTATTAAAAACCGCGATATCCTTGAGAGTGACAAGGAACTGGAGATTGTCCGACTTCATCTTGGGGCGTTAATTCTCATGGCCAAACAGGGCGAAAGCGGTGACGGTGGTGCAGAAGGTGTAGCGCTGATGTCGCAGCTTACGGCGGCGATCGAAGCCGTCGATAAGGCAGAGAGCCGTCTATAGCGTTCCCTTCTTCCTTGCTACCCCTAAAAACCACTTTTACACTCAGACATTGAACACCCCTATTGGGAGACTTCGATGTTTTTGCGTAACGCATGGTATGTCGCTGCTTTTATCGGCGAAGTTGGCCGTGAGCCGCTGGCCCGAACTCTGCTCAATGACAAGGTCGTGCTGTTTCGAACCCAGGACGGTAGTCCCGTCGCGTTGGAGGACCGCTGTTGTCACCGGGCGCTGCCGCTTTCGATGGGGCAGTGCGTTGGCGATAATTTGCAATGTGGATATCACGGGCTGCAGTTTGATCGAATCGGCCAATGCGTTGAGGTGCCGGGCCAGCCCAATATTCCGCCTGATGCTTCAGTACGGTCTTATCCGTTGATAGAGCGATGGAACTGGATCTGGATATGGATGGGTGATCCGGCAAAGGCCGATGGGACCCTGATCCCTGACTGGTTCTGGGCAGATCATCCCGACTGGGCCTGTATTCAGGGTTGTGGAGGCACACCTCTTTATACCAAATGCAATTTTGAATTAATTACGGACAATTTGCAGGATGTCTCGCACCTGACCTTTATTCATGCGAGTTCTATCGGTAGCTCCGCAGTTTGTGAGTATCCGCCAAAAACCACGAGATCAGAACGCGAAATTACCGCAGATCGCTGGATTCCGGACAGACCGCCTGCGCCGTTTTGGAAGAAGGCTGGCGGTTTTGAGGGCAATGTTGATCGCTGGCTGATCAGCACGACAATTTTACCGTCCTGCACGGTGAATGACGCGGGCAGCGTCGAAGTAGGTACTGACGCGCGACAGGGGCATCGCGAGCACGGTGCCGAGATGCGGGTTCTCAATGCACCAACGCCGGAGACCGAAACCACGACTCATTATTTTTACCAGCATGCCCGGGGATTTGAGGTTGATAACCCTGAGTGGGATGAGATTTACCGAACCCAGTTCACAGAAGTATTTCTTGAAGACAAGGTCGTCCTGGAAGCGCAGCAGGAAAGCATGAGCCGCACCCCTGATGCCGCGATGATCGATATCAATGACGATGCGCCGAGTATCGCGATCCGCAAGGCGTTGCGGGCGGCGATCGCGGCAGAGCAGGCTGAAAACCGGCAAGCGGTAGCCGGATAAAATCCCTACATTTTTTGCCTTTTCGGCTATCGCGAGGCAGAAAATTCGGCGTATACTTTGAACGATTCCGGGAAATGGGCATCTGACACAAGACCCAAAATTTCTGTAACCCGGCTGGTTCGACAACAGGGGAGTCCCATGAAGATATCTCGAATGACGAGCGCGCTTGCCGTGATGGCTGGTGTTTTAGGCATGACGGCAACGATGTCGGCGGCAGATGCCAACGAAGTTGAAAAGTTTTATAAGGGTAAAACGCTGACAATCTGGAGTGGTCTTTCTCCAGGCGGGTCTTACACGGCCTATGCGTTGGCCCTCAAGGATTACATGCCCAAATATATTCCCGGTAATCCGACCATTATCGTGGGTAGCCGGACAGGCGGTTCAGGCCGTGTCCTCGCTAACTGGATGTATAATGTCGGTCCCCGGGACGGATCAATGTTCGGTCTGATCCATGAACGGATGGGGTTGGAACCGCATGTCTATCCCAAAGGCACTCGGTTTGATGGCCGTGAGCTGACCTGGATTGGTAGCATGGCGAAACAAAAGAGTGTCTGCTACACGTGGCACACGTCCAAGGTGAAAACCTTTGAAGATGCCCAGAAGATGACCGCGATTGTGGGTACCAGCTCGTCGACCGCGACGGGTTCGGTCATGCCGCGCATGTTAAATTCAATGGCTGGAACAAAATTCAAGATCATCCGTGGTTACGATCCGGCAGAAGTCTTTTTGGCGATGGAACGCGGTGAGCTTGATGGTCTTTGCGGTTATGGTTGGGGCAGCATGAAGACAGCGCGTCCTGACTTTATCCGGGACAAGAAGTTGAACCTGATCCTGCAGTTCTCCGACAAGAGTCATGCAGAGCTTGATGGCAAGGTACCGGTCATGATGGATTACATCACCAACCCGAGGGATCGGGCCATGCTCAAGCTTGTCTTTGGAACGCAGGAAATGGGTCGTCCGTTTGCAGGGCCGCCAGCCATGCCTAAAGCGCGTGTCGCGGCACTGCGAAATGCATTTAATATGGTGATGAAGGATCCGGAATTCCTGGCGGATGCCAAAAAGCGGCGTCTGGAAATTGATCCGATTACCGGTGAGACGATTCAGGCGCTTGTTAACGAGCTCTATAAGACCCCAAAAGATATCGCAGCGCTGACGGCTGGATATCGCAAACCAGCTAAAGTTGGCGAGTCCAAGCGTAAGATCAACTGGAAAAAGGTCGATGTGACGCTGTCCAAGAAAAAGGGCCGCTATGTTTACTTCACGGTCGGTAGTGAGGCGCATCGCGCCAAGCTTCATGGCAAGCGCACCAAGGTGACAATTGCAGGCAAGAAAGCCAAAACCAAAAATCTTAAGGCTGGTCTGAAATGTAATGTAACTTATCCTGGCCATCATGGTCTGGCGAAGGCGATTACCTGTCAGTAAGGTAATCCATCTCGTTGAGATTTGCCCGCTTCCCCAATTGGGGGAGCGGGTTTTCTTTTGTTTATGGCGCAGATTGGTCGGTTTCTTGACACAAATCACCCAGCCCTAGATTATTCGTACACAAACAAGTTTTTGAGTACACTCATTAGGGTTTTGCGGCGTATGACAGCGAAAGATGGCTATATTCTGGAACGCCAGGCGGGGCATTTACTGCGTCGCGCGCATCAGCGTCATTCGGCTATTTTTCAGGAAAATATCGGCGATGCACAGCTGACCCCGTTGCAATTCGCGGCGCTGATCAAGCTTCGCGATCTCACTGAGGTTTCCCAGAACCATCTCGGTCGCTTAACAGCAATGGATGCGGCGACGATGCAGGGCGTCATAAAACGTCTCGCCTCCCGTGGACTGATCGAGCGGCGGCCCGATCCAAATGACCGACGCCGTTTGATTCTGAGCTTGAGTATTGAAGGACGCGATCTTGTCGAAGCGCTGGTCAATAACGGCAGTAATATTACGGCGCAAACGCTTGAGCCGCTGACCGCAGCAGAACAGAAAACGTTTTTGGACTTGCTGACTAAGCTGGCGCAGCTAAACGGTAATATTGAGTAGAAACGTCTGGACGCTTTAACGCGTGGCGTTAAGGCCCTCGATCATCCCTTCAACGGTACTGAATTTTTTGCGCGGCGCTGGCTCGGGAGCGGCTTTTTCTTCCAGCTCCTTGATCACCAGCCAATCATCAAACGAGATAGCCTGGAGATTGCGTTCTTTGGTCAGTACGTCGAGCGCATCAGGGCCGGGCTTTGCCTCGCCGCCAAAGTCAGCGACCAGGAGGTCGGTGACGGCATAGGAATCCAGCCGGTTGGTACCGATCGTGCCAGTAGCCCCGCGTTTGACCCAGCCGGCCGCATAAACACCCGGCGCGACGCGGCCTTCTTCATGCTCGACAATACCGCTGCGTTCATTAAAGGGAATACCTTCAATGGCTTCGGCACGTGATCCGATGCAGGTTATGACCATTTCGCAGGGGATATCAAAAGTCTCGCCGGTGCCGACGCAACGGCCGCCTTCGACCTTGGTGCGTTCCATGCGAATGGCTTCAACGCTGTCACCGCCAAGGATTTCAATTGGCGAGGCATAAAACTCAATATGGACCGTACGACGCTTCTCCCCGGCTTTCGCCTTGGAAAGGTCTTTGAGTGTATCGACAATACGGGCGCGCACTTTCTTTTCGCGGTCATCCATTTCTTCCGGCATTTCGTCCGGCAAAATAGAGCCATCGACGACAGTTGTCGCGGCCTCGAGGACACCCATCTCCTTGAGCTCGTTATTCGTACAGGCGGCTTCCAGAGGTCCCCGTCGCGCAAACATATATATGTCTTTGAGTGATGCCGCGTCGATATCGTCCATCGCGTAATCAGCAATATCGGTTGTAGCCATTTCAGCCGGTGTTCGCGACAGGACACGTGCAACGTCAATAGCGACATTGCCGATACCAATTACGGCAGCGGTATTGATGTTGAGATCGGGGCCAAGGTCCTTAAAGTCGGGGTGGCAGTTATACCAGCCGACAAAAGCGTTTGAGCCATAGACGCCTTTCTTATCTTCGCCAGGGATGCCGAGTTTATTGTCATATGGGGCGCCATAGGCCAGCACCACGGCATCATAAATAGCGGTTAGTTCTTCGAGGCTGACATCACGCCCGAGCGATATATTCCCGACATAACGCACGTTCTCATTCTCGGTAATACTCTGGGCATATTTCTGGTCGACCCGCTTGGTCTTCTGATGGTCGGGGGCGACGCCACCTCTGATCAGTCCAAACGGAGATGGCAATCGGTCGATGATGTCGATACGGCACCCGGGTGCTTTCTCTAACAACGCCTGTGCGACATACATGCCGCCGGGACCGGAACCGACGATGGCGACACTGCGGTCACTGAACTCACTCATTCTTAAATCCGCGTTTTATTATTAAGCCCAAAACTGCGGGTGATGATAGCCGAACCATGTGCTGAGGAAACCCCTGCCGGTACACTTTTCCACAACAAAAAGCCCCGGAAAAATGTATTTGCCGGGGCTTTTCGTAATATGAAATGAAAGAATCAGACGACGGTCCAGGTCTTTCCTTTATGCATCAACTCGTTGATCGGAATTGCCGGTGATTTTTTAGTCACATCGGCGATCTGCTCGTACACGGCTTCATCGTATGCTGGACCGGGGTCGCGGAAGATAACTCCCATGGCAACCGGGAAGTTTGGAGGCTGCATCCCAGCCAGCATAAGCGCCAGCGGGCGATTGGTTTCATCATGGATCAGAATGTCATCTTCAGTGACACCATTCTCCCCAATCGTAACGACCTCAAGTTCCATTTTACCGGGGGTCATGCGCAGGCCTTTTTCATTTTCCTTACCGAACAGCAGCGGTTTGCCATGCTCGCAAAGAATCTGACCATCAGCCGCGTTGGCCTTGTCGGTGAACGAGGAATATACGCCATCGTTATAAACGATGCAGTTCTGCAGGATTTCAACAAACGAAGCACCCTTGTTTTCTTTTGCTTCCTGCAGCAGTCCGGGAAGGACTTTCTGGTTGGTGTCGACAGAGCGCGCAACAAACCGGGCATTACAGCCAAGCGCATAAACACAGGCGGAAACCGGAGAATCGACTGAACCTGCAGGGGTTGAGGGTGAGCGCGTACCGACTTTCGATGTCGGTGAATATTGACCCTTGGTCAGGCCGTAGATCTCGTTGTTAAACAGCAGGACCTGAACATCGATGTTGCGGCGCAGAACATGCAGTGTGTGATTGCCGCCGATACTCAGCATGTCGCCGTCACCACCGATGACCCAAACGTCGAGGTCAGGGTTTGCCAGCTTGACGCCGGTGGCAACAGCCGGGGCACGACCATGGATCGTGTGGAAACCGTATGTTGCCATGTAATAAGGGAAGCGGGCGGCGCAACCGATACCGGAAACGAAGACGGTGTTCTTCGGATCGGCTCCCATATTTGAGAGGGCCTTTTGTACGGCTTTAACGATTGCATAGTCACCACAACCTGGGCACCAGCGTACTTCCTGATCGGAAGCATAATCGTTTGGCTTAAGAGCTTCTGGGGGGCTTTGAACGTTCATCGATTAGTCCTCCAACCGGCTACGGATTTCTCGTTCCAGATCGGAAACCTTAAAAGGCTGACCAGTAATCTGGGCGAGAGATTCCGCCGGTACTAGATATTCAGAGCGGAGCAGCGTAACCAGCTGTCCGTTATTCATTTCGGGAACCAGGATTTTATCAAAACCCTTCAACAACTCGCCGAGGTTACGCGCCAGCGGCCAGATGTAACGGATATGGATGTGAGAAACATCCAGACCGTCTTCCTGGCAGCGACGGGTTGCCTGTTCGATGGCACCGAAGGTTGATCCCCAACCGACGACGACCATCTTGCCCGACTTGTTCCCGGACACGACTTCCTGCTCTGGAATATCATCGGCGATGCCGAGAATTTTCTGAGCCCGGACCTTGGTCATCTTGTGATGATTGTCGGAGTCATAAGAGATATTGCCTGAATCGTAGTCTTTCTCGATCCCGCCGATTCGGTGCTCCAGACCCGGTGTCCCGGGGATGGCCCAGTTGCGGCCTAATGTCTTCTCATCACGAAGATAGGGGTGGAAGCCTTCGGTCTCGCTGGCGAACTCAACCGGGAATGGTTCGACATCATCGGTGTCAGGCAGTTTCCAGGGCTCCGCCGCGTTGGCGAGGAAGCCTTCATTGAGGAACATAACCGGGGTCATGTATTTGGTCGCCAGACGAACCGCTTCAATCGCGCAGTCATAACAGTCTGACGCAGTAGAGGCAGCAATGACCGGCATCGGTGTATCACCATTACGACCAAATACCGATTGATACAGGTCTGACTGCTCGGTTTTGGTCGGCATACCCGTTGACGGTCCAGCGCGCTGGAAGTTTACAATGATCAGCGGCAGTTCGGTTACAACAGCGAGGCCGAGCGCTTCTGACTTCAGCGCGACACCCGGACCGGAACTGGATGTGATTCCCAGCGATCCGGCATAAGACGCCCCGAGTGCTGAACAGACAGCGGATATTTCGTCTTCCGCCTGGAACGTAACAACCCCATACGCTTTCAGATTACTCAGCGAATGTAGTAGCGGTGAAGCTGGCGTAATCGGGTAGGAGCCAAAGAAAATATCCAGACCGGCTTTCTGAGCGCCGGTGAGGAGACCCCAACAGGTTGTTTCAACACCGGTGACAGCGCGGTAGATGCCGGGCTCCACTTTGGCCTTGGGAACAACATAGGTACTGATTTCACTTGGCAGTTCAGCAGTTTCGCCAAAGGCGTGTCCGGCATTGAGCGCTGCAATATTGGCTTCCGCGATGTGTGGTAATTTACCGAAACGCTGGTTCAACCAATCAATTGTTGGCTGACGATCACGATCATACATCCAGCACATCAGACCCAACGTCCACAAATTCTTGGCGCGAAGCGCTTCTTTCTGGGTGACGTCGACGCCTTCAACGGCGGCCAGCGTCATTTTTGAGATATCGATCTCAATGACGCGGTAGCTGTCGAGCGAGTGATCTTCTAGAGGGCTTTCCTTGTAACCGGCTTTCTCGATATTGCGCGCCGTAAAGGCACCGAGATTGAGGATCAGCGTACCGCCGGGGACCAGGTCCTTTAAATGGACCTTAAGAGCCGCGGGGTTCATCGCGACCAGAACATCCGGGGCATCGCCCGGAGTCTTGATGACATGCGAGGCGAAGTTGATCTGGAAAGCTGAAACCCCATAGGTCGTTCCGACCGGCGCGCGAATTTCAGCAGGAAAATCAGGGAACGTCGAAAGATCGTTGCCCATTAAGGCCGTTGACTGGGTGAACTGCGTTCCCGTCAGCTGCATTCCGTCGCCCGAATCACCCGCAAAGCGAATAACTACAGAGTCCAGAATTTCGCGGCCGCTCTCGTCGGTTTCTTTGAGTTGTGTAGCCATGGTTCCGATTAGGTTGATTGGCGAAAAAAAACGCCAGATTTCCGGTTCAGTTAAATGTCTTTAGTAGGACAAAAACGCTCAATAAATAATTGTATGTACACGAACAATTGATGTGGCAGCCAGTATCGGATAAGTCGGGAATTTGTCAAGAGGATCGAGCGTTATTTAAATCCCCAAAAGGCAAAAAAGAGTGAACGAATTTCAGTGACCTTTTGATCATTTGATCTGTCTTGACAGAAAACGGTCGCTCGCGGATATTTGTATGTACACAAACAATTATTCAGACGCGGCTAATGAGCTGGGGAGAGCGCCATGGCGGATGACACAAAAAGCAAGGATGATGGTCTGATCAGATGCGATGCGTGCCCGGTTCTTTGCCGAATTCGCGATGGAAAAACAGGGGCTTGCGACCGGTATGGTAATTTCGACGGCAAGCTGGTCCGCATGGATCCGGTCGTTGTTGCGCAAAAAGTCATGGACGAAAAAGGCGAGATGATCCCGTTTGCCCAGGCCTCGGAAAGCTGGGATGGCTCACTCATTAGTCAGGCCCCGACTTTTTTGACCGGTATTGGCTCGACAACCACCTATCCGGATTACAAGCCAGCACCATTTATCGTGTCCAGCGAGCAAGATGGCGTCGATATGGTCACCGTCGTCAGCGAAGGTGTATTCAGCTATTGCGGCGTGAAGGTGAAGATCGACACTGATGCCTATATTGGTCCCGAACCAGCTGCGATCCGGGTCAATGGCGAACAGGTCGGCCATGTGACGACGGCTGAATATGGTTCCCAGATGCTGGCGATTGGCGGTGTCCGGCATCTGACCGGGGGCAGCAAAAAAGAGGGCAACACCACCTGCAATACGATGATGCGGCTGTGTAATAAAGAAGCAGTCGAGATGACCATCGATGGCGGTGCCGAGATCGTTGTGCAGGCTGGCAAACCTCCCATCATCAACGGTATTCAGGAAGAACGCATGCGGGTTGGTTGCGGGTCGGCCACCGTCGGTATTTTTGCACCGCAATGGCACAACCATGTTGATGAGGTGATCGTGGTCGATGATCACATCACAGCAGTCTTAAGCGAGCATCAGGCAGGCAAGTTTATTGATATGCCGCCAGCAGGTATTAAAGTCCGCGGTCGTCGGTCAACGCCAGGCCGCTATTTTCAGGTTGCCGATCACGGCGCGGGCTGGGGTGGCACCGACATTATCGATCCGCTGGACATCATCGAAAAAATTGATCCTGAGGTGGCCTGGGCGGGGCTGCGTTTGTTGATGGTTTCAACAACGGGGCAGGATTCAGCTTATTTTGAGCTTGATGAGGAGCTGAAGCCAATCCAGAAGGATATGCCTGAAGCGGTTCAAATCGTTGTAGATAGAATTGGTGAAAACTGCGAGCCAGCGTTGTGTTCGGTTATGTTTATGGCTGGTGCCGGTGGCAGTTTACGCGCTGGCGTGACCGTCAATCCGGTATTGCTCACACGTTCCGTCAAGAAATCACACACCGAAGTAACCTGCGGTGGCGCTCCGGTTTTCGTATGGCCGGGTGGCGGTATTACGCTTTTGGTTGATGTCAATGAAATGCCCGATAATTCATTCGGCTATGTACCAACGCCGGCACTGGTAGCGCCAATCGAGTTTACGATACGCGCCGATGAATATGGTGCGCTTGGCGGTTATGTGGATCGCATCCGGTCTTTGGATGATGTTCTGGAGAAAGAAAAAATTCGATCTGTGCCCTGGCATGAGGATCACCCCTGGCCGCTGGACGTTGGCAAAGCGGTTGAAGAGGCCCAGGACAGCTGAATGTTTGCCCCGGCGCAGATGGCATTGCTGCCAGATGGCCAAAGGCTGCACCTGAATCACGGCCCGATTGACCTGATTGTACAGGCTTTTGGCGATCCTGATGAGATCAAAAAGTCCTATAAACAGGCGATGTCCTGCTTCCCTGACATTTTGCCGACATTGGTCGATGAGCTTCAAAAATTGCGTCAGCCTTATAATGAAGACTGGCAGCCGGATGGACGGGTGGCGAGTCATATGCAGATCGCCTGTTCACGAATTTCTTCAGAATTTGTGACACCGATGGCAGCAGTCGCCGGAGCAGTAGCCGATGAAGTATTGCGGCAGCTGGTTCGTGGCAGGCAGCTTGAAAAGGCCTACGTGAATAACGGCGGGGATATCGCATTCCACCTGACCGAAGGGCAAAGCCTGACAGCGGGTTTGGTTGCGGATTATCATCTGCCGAATATTGATGGTGAATGTGTTCTTACCTATGAAACGCCGGTGCGCGGGATTGCGACCAGTGGCTGGAAAGGGCGTAGTCTTTCGTTCGGTATAGCGGATTCTGTGTCAGTTTTGGCGAAAGACGCGGCCTCAGCGGATGTAGCGGCAACGCTTATCGCCAATGATGTGAATGCAGATCATCCAGCGATAAAACGTGTGCCCGCGTCTGAACAGGACCCCGACAGTGATCTTGGTGAAAGGTTGGTTACGGTAGAGGTCGGTGCGCTTGATCAGCAAACCGTCGATGCAGCATTAAACTCGGGCGAGAAGGCGGCCGTTGCGGCGGAACAGGCTGGACACATCACAGCGGCGGTGCTGGTATTGCAGAATAATTTTAGAGTGGTTGGAGCGGCGCCTGCCGGGCTAATCGCAGAGGCGGCGTAAAGGAAAAATCCATGGGAAATATTTCAGACATACAGACAGCCCCACAAGGCGACTTTGGCGAGCTAGTAAAAGTTCGCAAATTCGTTATCCATATTGAAGAGGTCCTGCATGAGTTCGGGCCAGCGGCGAACCCGCCACAGCTCAAGGGTTATATCGCGGCGGTTGCGGCTAATCCCTATGCTGGCCGATATGTCGAAGATCTGATGCCATTGATGGAAGCGTTGAAACCTCTTGGCACAGCGATGGCGCAAAGATTGATTGATGCGCTTGGTGGTGTGGACAAGATTGTCGCCTATGGCAAGTCAGCCATTGTTGGGGAGAATGGTGAGCTGGAACATGCTGCTTTGTGGCATGAACCCGGCGGCTATGGCATGCGGCAGCTGATCAAGCCTTCCAAGGCCATTGTCCCATCGACCAAAAAAGTAGCGGGCCCCGGGCGTCCGGTTGATGTGCCATTGGCGCATGTAAATGCGGCTTATGTTCGTAGCCATTTTGATTGCATCGAATGTTCAATTCCGGATGCGCCGCGCGCGGACGAGATTGTCTGGATCCAGTCAATGGCAACCGGTCCCCGGATTTATGACCGTGCCGGTGGATTAAAGGCTTCTGATATTCAGGGAGAGGATGGACTTAAATGAACGCCAAGATCAGAAAAACCCAGGTAATTGTAGAAACAACCCATAGCGATATCGGTAAGCCGGTTGATCCGGCGACACGTAAGGCTTCGGCGCTCGCAGTGATCGAAAACCCGTATGCGGGCCGTTATGAAGAGGATTTGTCCGAGCTGATGGATATTGGCGCTGAACTCGGCGGCTATCTCGGCAAAATGTGTGTCGATGCGCTCGGGATTACACCTGAGCAGGCGGAAAGCTATGGCAAGGCCGCTATCGTTGGCGAGAACGGCGAGTGGGAACATGCTGCGGCTATCCTGCATCCCAAGCTCGGCGCGCCTCTTCGCAAAGAAGTAGAAAAAGGGGCAGCGCTCGTGCCATCGGTTAAAAAGCTTGGCGGACAGGGCACCCGGATTGACGTACCGCTCGGTCATAAAGATGCGGCCTATGTACGTAGTCACTTTGACGGAATGGAAGTCGGCATGGCTGATGCCCCGCGTGCCAATGAAATCCTGGTGGCGGTTTCGGTTACCGATTCTGGCCGACCGTTCCCGCGGGTTGGTGGATTGACCACTGATGAAGCGGTGGGTGAAGACGGTCTTCGCTGACATCACCAAATAGATGACAGGAAAGGCGGATCATATTGATCCGCCTTTCTTTTTTTGGTTAAGGCAAAATTAACGCAACGCTTCTACCAATAGGCTGAAGACTAGTCAGAAAGCAGTCTGCAGGACTGCGGGGAAGCGGTGTTATGCGGGTATTCAGAATTCTATCGGTTGTTACGTTGGCGGCTATGTTGAGCGGCTGTTTTGCCGCGACGGCTGTGATTTCCAATCCCGATCAGGTGGTTGTCGAGGCTTTGTCGGCCAAATCAGCGGCAGACTATGCCCAACGACGCTGTAGTGAGCATGGCAAACATGCTGTCTATCTTCGCGACGGCGGGTCGGCCTACTGGTTCGCGTGTCGTCAGATTGTCGCTGCACCGATAGAGGCTGTACCGGAGGATGAGATGGCGAAAGCCATGTCGGCGGTCAAACCTTCGGCTGCCAAGAAACCGGCCAAGATGTCGACGCCAGTGAAGAAAATGGCTGACAAATTGAAGAATTCGGGTAAGCCGATCAAGCTTTCCAAGAAGCGGAAAAAATCGCACAAGAACAAGGAAGTGCGGCGCCCGGCAAAGGGAACGATCTGGGTTCAGGTGGCTGCCAGCAAACGGCGCAATGATGCAGCGGAATTTGCTCGTCGGGTGATAAATCGCAATAAAGATTTAATCGGCACCCGATACATTTCGGTACAGAGAGCGAAACTGAAACATGCCGGTACGATTTATCGGTCCCGCGTCGGGCCATTCCGAAAACATGCGGCAGCTAAAAATGTCTGCAAAAAACTGAGGGCTCGCCGCCAGGATTGTCTGGTCGCAATCCGCTAAACCCCTATACGAGCTCCAATGGCATATGGGGTTCGTTGGGTAGCTCGACGCGAATCTGATCGCCGGGTTTAACGGTACCGTCCTTCACGATCACGCCCATAATACCGGATTTAAAAATCACGCTGCCGTCATCCGCTTTAGCGAGACAGGCCGTCATCAGCCCATCACGAAAATCGTTGAGTTGATAGCACGGGTTTCTGAGACCGGTAATTTCAATGGCGGCGTCCTTGCCAATTTTCAAAATTGTACCGCAAGGGAGTCCGAGTAAATCCACTCCCTGGGTCGTGATGTTCTCTCCCATGTCGCCGGGCAAAATATTAAACCCTTTATCGCGTAATTCGTCGTGCAATTCGCTGTGAATGAGGTGAATCTGACGCAGGTTTGGGACACTTGGATCTTTTTTGATTCTGTATAGGTGCTGGACCAGCCTGCCAAAATGGGCGTCTCCTTCAACCCCAAGGCCAGTGACAACATTGATGCTATCGCAAACCGGTTTGCTGAAATTATGCCCGGCATCGCGAGCCACCGCTTTGACCACACCATTCATCACATATCACCTTTCGCGTCTGATCTTTACAGCCGTCGTTGGGGCTTGGCATGATATATAATCATCAGGCCGGTTAGAGGGAAGCATGTCTATCGAGGTTAAACCAGTTTCTCCCGCACTTGGCGCGGAAATCATCGGTATCAACCCCTGTGAGCCGTTAGACGAATCCAGCATCAAAACCATCCGCAATGCCTGGCTTGATTATGGTGTGGTGTTCATTCGCGGTTACGACATGACGGATGGAGAGCACGCGGCGTTCTGTGCCCGATTTGGTGAAATTCAGGCCGAGCGTACGGCACCGGAATCTGAATCCGACGAACAGCCCGGTATGCTGTTTGTCTCCAACTTCAAGGAGAACGCGATCCTCCCGGGTGGTGAAATGTGGTTTCACTCCGATCAGTGCTATTTCGATCTGCCCGTCTCCGCGACCAGCCTTTACGCCATCGAGTTGCCTTCCGTTGGCGGTCATACGCTGTTCTGTGATTGCTACAAACCCTATGAAGATTTGCCGGACGAAATAAAGGTAAGACTCGATGGTCGGATGGCAATGAATGTCTATGATTATCAGTCCAACAATCGCTTTATGAAATCAACAGAGCGGACCAAAGGCGCGCCGAGTGCCGTGCATCCCGTTGTCAGGACTCATCCCGAAACCGGGCGCAAATCCCTGTTCATCAACCGGCTGATGACCGATTACATCCTCGATATGGATACTGCGGAAAGCACCGAGCTGCTGGAATTTCTGTTTGATCACATCGAGCAGGATAAATACATCTACGATCATGCCTGGCAGCCGGGCGATCTGTCGGTCTGGGATAATCGCTGTACGCTTCATGCACGGACGGATTTTGATCTCAAGGAGCGGCGTTTATTGCGCCGTTATGCTCTGGAAGGCGACAGGCCGGTATAGTTTCCTATTCATCCTTGCCTTTGTAGGTGTCCCACTCATTTTTGACGCGGTCCCAGTGTTTGGACGCACTGTGTTCCCCAACCTGACCAGGACGGAATTCTTCGCCCTTGGGACCAGGCATGGTGAACACTTCGGTGACATGGGTGTAATCCATATATCCCATGCGGGCGAGCGGCTGGATTTTGACCCAGTCGACTTTGCCATCGGTTAGAGCGGCGTCGTTAATATGAATTCCGACAACCTCACCGATTACCACATGATGCACGCCCTTGGCCGAGTTTGATGGCAGGGTGATGGTCGAATGGAATTTGCATTCCAGATTGACCGGACTCTCTGCCACACGCGGACATTTGACGATGTTGCATGGGGCAGGAGTCAGGCCGCACATCTCCAGCTCGTCAATGTCTGGCGGTACATGTTTTGATGACAGGTTGACCTCGTTACGCAGCTCGTAGGTCGCCATGTTGTAGACGAACTCACCTGTATCTTCGGCATTGACCACCGAGTCCTTGCGGCGCGGTTCGGCCTCCATGCCATCGATGGCTCCGGAGCCGGAAAAAAAGACAAAGGGCGGATCATAGGCAAGCTGATTGGAGATCGAGAACGGCGCCAGATTGACGACACCGTTATAGCTCAGCGTTGTGATCCAGCCGATGGGTCGCGGAACAACACAGGCTTTGAAAGGGTTGTACGGCAAGCCGTGATCGTCATTTTTTGGTTCGAAGAACATTAGGTGCCTCCCGAGGCGAATTTGAATTGCT
>CALIBP010000106.1 GCA_938048165.1 uncultured Alphaproteobacteria bacterium
GATACCTGGCCGGATACAAAAATCAGGTTCCCGGTTTGGACGAACGGAATGTAGTTCGCAGAAGGGGTGCGTGGTTCGGGGATTGTAATACCGAGTTCGGCTACGCGTGTGTCAATCTTTCCAGCCATTTTTCTTCCTGTCGATTAGAGAATTCAATGGCACCAGCCTATCGATAGAGCCTGCTGATCGCTAGGGGGAATTCATCCCTTAGCCCCGGATACAGAAAAAATGCGGGGGGTGAAAATCACCCCCCGCAGTTCAGGGAGACGCAACGTCAAATATGCCGTTGCTCGACAGCAGCGTCCGGAGAGGAAGATCCGGTCGCTGCGCTCCGTGCCGTATCCGATGCAGAACGGCGCGGAGTTTCTGCATCACCCTTACTGTCTGTTTTGGACAAGGTGATGGCTGTTCGGTCTTTTCCGGGCGGTTGTTGAATTGGTGTCCGCTCGGAGGACAACCCGCGGGTCGCATGGGCGAGGGATAAAGCCTGTGACATTTTTGCGGGTGACGAGGTGCTCAAAAATTTTGTTGTGTGTGTTGTTGGTTTCATCTTGGTCATTTCTCCTGAATTTGCCGAGGACAACCCGCCCTGAATGACCTTGAGGGACGGGAAAATTGGTCGTGTTGGCGTTTTACCGTTGAAGTCGGCAATCGCAGTATCAGGCATATCTGAGTGGCCGGAGTCGTCTCGGTATAAGCAAAGAGACTTAAGGCCTAGCCGCCAGCCGGTTAACAAGAGGACATGGCAGTCTGCCACGGATGTGTTTTGCGGCAGGGCGAGGGCATGTCCGATGCCGCTGGATATCATTGGCTGTACTGCCGCCATCATTCGAATAACAGCGTTGGGGCGGTCTATCGTCTTCGTCGGAGTCGTCGCGGAAATGAATACGACGGCATGCGCTGGATCACGATAGGGAAGCTCTGCCTCTCCGGGGCTACCGAAACAATATCGGTTAGCTTCGTCGATTGCATGATCGCTATAGCCCAGGGCTGCCAGCAAATCAAAATCGGGGCTTTCCAGCTCGTCTGCATCGACACCCGTTAACTCAACGCATTTTTCCAATCCCAAAATCCAGTGATTGAATATTTGCGACAGATCAACAGCATCGACAAGGGCATCTTCGATGGCGCTTATCAATTCATCAGTAAAACCACGCTTACGGAGAGAGGTGTGATTTATCTCGGGTGCTGTCCTGAGAGACCGCCGTCCAAGAAGTACTTCCGCGAACCGATCTATTTCGGAGTTTGAATAGCCGAGCGCTCCTAAGCCTAAGGGAATGGCGGCCGATATAGAGGGCTGAAATTGACCAGAAACATCAAGCTGGTGATGGCAAAGAGAGGCGATCGGTTCAAGGCCTAAGGATATGTTGCCGAGCACAGGGGCGGCGTCCGGATCAGATGAAACCAATGTTACCTGGGCATTTCGAAAACCGGATTCCTGCCCTAATTCTTCCGTCTGTTCCCAGGCTTTGATGGCTGCGGCGAATAGTTCAGGGAGCGCTCGGCGCGGGTTAATAGGATGTGGCGCCCATCCGAGGCCTTCGTAGCCACCAATTTGACTGGTTGTTGCGCGTCGGTGATTCCGGATTACCCGCAACATGGCGTTGCTGTTCTCTTTGAAAGCTGGAAATGCACCCATTTCCGCAGCCATATCGGCTGATGCCTTATAGGCCTTTGCTGTTATTAATGAACAGATCGTCGCGGCGATCGCGCGGGCGTCTTCGCTGTCGTAGGGTATGCCATAAGACATTATAAGCTCGGCAATTCCCGAAACGGAGAGCCCGACTGGACGGTATGTCCAAACCCGATTGGCAATCCGGGGAGAAATTTGAGCACCATGCATATGGCCGATATCAAGAGCTATAGTAATGATTTCAACGGCGTGGCAAAGGTCATCAACAGCAAATCCAAAATTGCCGTTACGAAAGGCCGTACAATTAATCGTCGCCCGATGACATGTCGTGTCATCCAGAAACAGGAAGTCTCCCTCATCATCGGCGGCCCCAATTTCTCCGGTGTCGGAACAGGTATTCCAGCCATTTACTGTTGTTGCATAATGAATGCCGGTCTTCTTGCCGGTCCAGGCCCCAAAGGAGATCGCGTCGAATAGCTGATACGCCTTGTCATCACCATCTACGACGAGGTCTATTGCGCTATCTTCCAGCCGGACCATCGTGGTCTTAGCCTCGTTTTGTGCCGCGTTCACAATATCGCTAGGAGGTGGCCCCACAATATCAGATGCTTTGATCTCGCAATTTTGCTCTACGAGGCTAAGGGTTCGATCAATAATGTTTTCCGGAAGCAGGGCAACGCGGGCTGATTGGATTGCCAACTGCAGAGCGGCACTATTTTTATCTTTTGTTTCTTGAGTAGTCTGGCATTCCCGATAGGCATCAATCATTGATTGGATATGTCGGATCGCGAGTGCGTACCCCATCATGTGCGCGGCATATTGGGCATCGGATGTGCTATCCTGCCAGATATTATCCAGCGTTTCTGGATGTGTGCCCTCTATAGTGGTGCGGTGTTTCCGGCCATCGCTCTGACTGGCCTCGGCAGAAATGTCATGCGCTTGACTGCGGCGGACCAAACCTGTTTGGAAATCTGTAACAAATGTTTCCTTTTGCGCGGTCTCTATGCCGTATGCCCAGTAGACGCCAGTTTGTTGCCACTGGGTAAGCTCGGGCGTGAATTGCCGATGACACAACAGCCATCTTGATTCGTCATAAAATGTTTTTGCGTCTTCTTCAGAATCAAAGTATCCGCCTTGCCATCCAAGGAAGGTCCAGCCGCCTACAACCCTATTGATTGTCTCGCGAACACTTGTTTCCCCGGAAAAAACATTTTCATCACGTCCAGAATATATTCGATTTGAGCCAACTGCCTTCCGCCACAGCCATGACGGTACGTCATCGTCTTTAATTGAGATAAGTTGGCATGGCGGTATATCCACAACCATGCAGTTCCGGACAAAAAACGAGCATACTTCTGTCGGCCAATCAGACGGGACTTCGACGAATGAATCGCCATGGGCGGTGTTAAATGGGTGACGTTGATCAGTTTGTGGGTCAAAAAACACAAAATCCACGCCATCATATGGCGTGCTATCGGGCTGCGTATTGCGTCGGGCAATTCTCACAGGTGCCCCCCGATCTCTTTGCAGGGCTGATATCTTCTCTTAGTCCTGCAGGGTCACGAACACCAAATCATCATAGTGCTATCAGATGATTTGGTCCCCCCAGATGGATTTGCCGCCCCAACTAATCTTTTGATACTCAACGCGACTACGCAAAAAGGGCTTTATGGCACGCCCCAAATCTGGGGGGCGTATAGTATTTATTCTCAATATATAGAAAAAGCAACAATATTTTGCAGATTGTCATACTAATGACACAATATTCGGTGTAAATTTTGAAGTTTTACCTGTTTTTGCTATCGGGACGGGTGACAGCTCCAATGTCGCCGCATATATGATAAAGTTCTTTGCTCAGCGAACTGTACATGGTTAACAATGTGCTAAGGTAGTTGGCAGATAGTATCAGTCTGGTTGAAACAGTCATGGCGGCAAGATAGATGACAATAGGAACACGCCTTTTTACGCTTCTAAAAGGACGGCAGGTCGGAAGCGACTCTGTTGGGAACAGGTACTTCGTCGAGCGCAGCTCGGTAGAAGGGCGGAGAGCAAAGCGCTGGGTTCTGTACAACGGGGCCGCTGAAGCTTCAGAGGTTCCTGCTGCGTGGCACGGCTGGCTGCATGGCCGGACAGATGAAATGCCGACCGCTGAAACAGAAAAGAAATATGAGTGGCAGAAAGATCATTTGCCTAATCAGACGGGAACGGCAAATGCCTATCGTCCGCCTGGGCACGTGCTAAGCGGTGGACAACGCGCAAAGGCGACCGGCGATTATGAACCCTGGCAGCCATCCTGAATCGCTTGTGGAGTGGAGTATTTTTTGATGGGTAAGAATCTTGCGGAAACGTTATTGGGCGCAGTCGTATTGGCGGGTGCCGTAATTTTTCTGACCTTCGCCTATTCTAAAGGTGGTCTTAAAACCGTAGACGGTTATTCAGTGGTCGGAAAATTCGACCGCGTTGACGGCTTGGCAGAAGGCAGTGACGTTAGGATGAGTGGTATTAAAATTGGTACTGTCATTTCGCAGAAGTTGGATCCAAAGACCTATCTTGCAGTCTTGACCATGAATGTTCGTAAGGACGTAAAGCTACCACGGGATAGTTCAGCTCGAATTGCGTCGAACGGTCTGCTTGGTGATAAATATTTGTCCATTACGCCGGGGGCTGAGGACGAAATGCTTAAACCTGGCGGTGAGATATCCCATACCCAGGGGTCGGTTGATTTATTGTCGCTCGTCGGGCGTATGATTTTCAGCCAAACCGGTGAAAAGAAAAAGGCAGCTGACAAAAAAGATGGACCAAACTGACGGGACGTCCTCCGCACAGCAAAGATGGTTTGCTGATCGGTATGCTGCGAATGCCCGATTTGTCTCAGATCTGGCAGAACCCCTTATAGAGATTTTGGCGCCCGGTCGCGATGAGGTCATACTCGATCTCGGTTGTGGAGACGGTGCGCTAACCAAACTGCTTGTAGACGCCGGTGCCAGGGCCATCGGGGTCGATGCGAGTATTGACCAAATTATCGCGTGCAGAAAACTGGGAATCCCTTCGGCTGTTATGGATGGCCATAATTTGGCCTTTAATGAGGCGTTTAATGCGATTTTGACTAATGCGGCATTACACTGGATGACCTCACCGGATGATGTTATTGACGGCATATGGAATGCCTTGAAACCCGGTGGACGTGTCGTTGGTGAAATGGGCGGTGCGGGGAATATTGCGAGCATCATTAGTGCCCTAACAAGAGCCTTAACGAAGCGAAACCTTCAGGATAAGGTCGTATCTCCCTGGTATTTTCCCGAGGAAGCGGACTATCGACGCCGGCTAGAAAATCGGGGGTTCATTGTCGATTCTATGGAGTTGATCCCACGTCCGACACCCCTCCCTGGTGCTATTACGGCGTGGTTGGATACGTTCGGTGAACAGTTCTTGTTCATTATCCCTGAGATAGATCGATCCGCCTTTAAAGAAGAGGTGGCGAAGGATTTAGAGCCTGATTTACTTGATCCGAATGGGCAGTGGGTAGCTGATTATGTCCGGTTACGGTTTTCTGCTACTCGTCCCGAAAAGGCCTAATAGTGATCCATTATTTAATTCATCGAATTTGGTACGCCGGCATTCTTGTTATCGTCTGCATCGGCAGCGTTAGTGCATTGGCGGCTTCGGATGGCGCTGTACTGCAGGGGCTGGATAAAGTCACGGCACGGATTCTGACCTTCAATGCGCCGGTCGATAAACCTGTCGCTTTTGGTAGTTTGCGGGTGCGTGTTCGAACCTGCGTTAAGAGACCACCGGAGGAACCGCCGGAAAGCGCGGCCTTTTTGGAAATTACAGACGA
>CALIBP010000107.1 GCA_938048165.1 uncultured Alphaproteobacteria bacterium
TGCGTCCGCGGATCGCCGGGCAAGCCAAGACCGCGCTGCTCGCTGCCTTATCAAGCCCCTATCTACATCCAAAGCTTGCCATCGCTATAGATGAAGATATGGATGCCTCCGATTTGAATCAGGTGTTTTGGTCACTCACGACACGCGTCAATGCAGAACACGACGTCTCCAAGATTGATAACACCAGAATCTGGTCGCTGGACAATGTGTCCGATATTGTCCCGGGTATGAGCCCGATGTACCGGATCGGTACTAAAGTGGCGATTGATGCCACAAAACCGTGGAGTTCTCGTATTGAAGACAAGACGCGTTTTGATCGGGCTATGCCGACCAATCACGACTCCGTCAATATTGAGGATTTTTTGACTTGAGTGGGTCCAAGATAGATGACGACGAAATTTGGCTCGATCCCAATGAGAGTCCGGGTTATCTGATTCGGGATACCAATCTGGCGGTCGGCAAGGCGCTGCGGCGCAATCTATCAAACTACGGGATGACACTCGGCCAGTATTATTTCATGCGAGCCTTATGGATTGAGGAAGGGCTTAGCCAGCGCGAACTGTCACGCCGGGTTGGAACAACTGAACCCACCACGGCCAGCGTTCTTCGGTTACTTGAAAAAAACGGCCTTGTCAGACGGGTTCGCAACCGCCGGGACCGACGGACTATCAATATTTTCCCGACCCAAAAAGGCCGCAACCTGAAGAACGAGCTGCTGCAAATGGCGATCAATATCAATGAAATTGCTACCAGCAGCCTTAGTGCTGAAGAGGTAGAAACACTTAAGCGCCTGATGAGGGTCATGAAATCGAACCTGGATCAAGACGAAGAAAACACTACAACTTGACCTTTTAAGCAGCTTAAAAGTGCGGTATCTAAGTAATTAAATTCCCTGATTTCCGGGCTTTTACGGAGATCACAAATTAAAGGACTGCATTCAGCCAAGATTGAATGCACTTCTGATCGAACGGAGGACAGCCATGGCCGACCAAAAAGGCATTTTTCTCGACAAGTCAGGTACGACAGAACCCAATCCTGAACTGTGGGAACCCGCCATCATTAAAAAGGCAGATTTTGACGCTGAAATTGAACGACTGTCGAAACTGCCAACACCCAATAATGGTCGGCGCCAAAGCTGGATCGTTCACCCGGATTCACACAAGCTCGGTGTCGGCCTTGGACTAGCACCCGGCATTCGCCCAATCGTTGAAGTTCTGAACCCCGGCGAACAGACCCGACCCATCCGCCATAATTCGACCCAGGTTAACTTCTGCATCCAGGGCAGCGGCCATTCTGTTGTCGGCGGCAAACGAATTGATTTCGAACAATATGACGTCTTCAATTTCCCATCAATGCAGACCTATATTCACGTCAACGACACCGACGAAGTTCAGGTCCGCCTGACCTACACGAATGCACCGCTACTGGAAAAAATGAATGTGCATATCGTCGAAGAAGATCCAGCGGCTGACGTCCAGCTCGTTGAGGAAGAAGAGGAGGGCGGTATTGCCGAAGACGACCCGCGGCGCAAGAGCCCATACGGCACTTTTCAATTAACCGATGAAGGTGCCTGGCTAATGCCCTACGAGATTCTAATCGCGCCGGAAGCCGTCGAATCCCATGCCCTTCATTGGCCCTGGAAAAAGGTCAAGGCCGAGCTCGACAAACTTTCGGAGCTTGGGTCTGATTATGTTGGTCGGCGTCTTTATCTTTTGTGGAATCCGATGACCGGTCGTACGAATGGTACAACCCCCAACTTCTTTGCGACGATCACCATCCGTCCACCAGGCATTGTCGATAAACCGCATCGCCACGTCTCAGCGGCCATGAATTATATCTTCCAGGGCGAAGGACGCTCGACAGTGGAAGGAAAAGTTTATGAGTGGCAATCAGGGGATCTGTTGCTAACAGCACCTGGTTGGGGCGTACATAACCACGCCAGTACTGGGACGGACCCTATCTATGAATTAACAATTCAGGACCAGCCCTTGAATATCATTATGGAATCTCTTCTTTGGCAGGAAGACCTCAAGAAGCCATGGAGTGTTCTGGGCGCCGAGATGGGTTTTGACACCAACCGCGACAAGATTGCGAGCTAACAAGATGATGCGTTTACCCAAGGACTTCCTCAAGGGGTCCATACCGCCACTGATCACACCATTCAAGAATGGCAAAGTTGATTATGACGCCTATGCTGGATTGGTCGAGTTTCAGGTAAAGAATCGATCCCACGGCATTCTGGTCAATGGCACAACGTCTGAACCATCCACCTTGACCGTCGAAGAACGCAACCGGACAGTTGATGTCGCTATCGAAGCGGCGCGCGGCAAGGTTCCAATCGTTGCCGCAACTGGTTCGCAGAGTCTGGCTGAAACGGTGGCTCTGACAGCCCATGCAGACAAGGCTGGGGCGGACGCATTACTGGTCGTTACACCATATTACATTCGACCCTCTCAACGAGGACTCGTTGCCTATTACGGTGAGGTCGCCAAACAAACCAGTCTTCCCTGGATGATTTATCACATTCCTGGGCGAGCCGCCGTCTCTGTGACCCTGGACACGCTTGATCAAATCAGCCGCAAGAATCCGCACTTTGTAGGCATGAAGCATGCTGTTGATGATCTCGGCTTTGTCTCCAATTGCCTGGATCATTTTGGCATGGATTTTCGCATCTTTGTTGGGCTGGAAGACCTCTCCTATCCGATGATGACGGTCGGCGCCTGCGGACTAATGAACGCAGTCGGCAATTTGATGCCCAAGCAGCTTTCCAAGATGTGTGAGCTGATCTGGGAGGGCAAGATGAAGCAGGCTCAGAAAATTCACTATGAGCTGTTCGAGATCAATCAAGCGGTGTTTTACGATACCAATCCCCAACCGATGAAATACATGATGAAGCGGCTTGGGATCATGCCGAAGAACGAACACCGGTTGCCGATGATGCCAGCTTCCAAGGAGCTGGAAAAACGGCTTGATGGCGTTCTAAAACGGGCCGGTTTGTTGAAGGCGAAACCGCGGAAAAAAGCAGCGTAATTATTATAAATTAGGTAGAGATGTCGTCTGACTCGAATAAGTCGGATTTAATGCGGCGCGTCTTCGACGCTGCTCAAGGCGGTGCAGTTCCTGATCGCGGGCTCTCTGTGCTTTCGTAACTGCATCTTTGCAATTCCCGGTTTCTCCTGAACCTTCGGAACATTCAGATTGAATATCATCAAGAACACGCTGCCACTTGAACTCGATAAATTGCCGATAGCGTGCGTACCAGAAATCTCGGGCAGCAACAGTCGCAAATGACGTTGGCTCTAAATGAAGCACCACTCGCCAGGGGTATTTCTCATGATTGCCGTACATCATATCAACAGCCATTCCCATGGAACTCCCTAGAAGAAAATTGTGTAACACCTTGTCATTGAACGTTGGCTTGAGGGTTGTCACAAATGTTCTATGCCCCGGAGCTGCACAGGACAGTTTTATCGGTGCGGCATTTTTTGGCAGCTTGGTTTTCAAAGGGGCCAAAAGCTGCACCATGTACTCTTTACCAGTTAGGGTACAGAGAGCCCCGGCAGGTTCGGTCACAATTTGAGTCGTTGAAGGCCCGCCGCCAAGTGCGCCGCCGCAACCAGATAAGAATAATCCCGCTGCGCATACAGCTAGCAACGACTTCAATCGTCGTTTCTCAAATTTATGGCTGCACGCAACAAAGGCGTCGCAAAACATCACGAACCCGTCAAATTTCAAAACTTATCCCCCAACAATGCCTCTCTTGTGGACCCGCATGCTTAAAGAGACGTTAACGAGTCAACAATCTAAGCGTTCCGTTGCCCCGCCCCCCAGGGCAACGTCTAGCCTCCGACAAGTTTTCAAGGTATCAAATAAGCAAAGGCAATCAACCAGCAAAGAGAAGAGGATAACTATGGCTGACAACGGAAAAGACGGCGAAATCGACACTTCCGCTGCCGAAGCCTTCGAAAAATATTTGGTGCCGACTATCTTTGGTCCCTGGTCAGAAGCCATGATTGACCATG
>CALIBP010000108.1 GCA_938048165.1 uncultured Alphaproteobacteria bacterium
GGTTTAGCGACGAATCCAAAGTCATTTTTGGTGTTGGATTTCCAGTAACCGCCATGGAAAAACACATGGATTGGATGAGGGCCATCGCCTTCTGCGATATAAATATCGAGAAGATCGGTATCGCCATCGCCAAATCTCACATCGAGACGGCACTCATATTCAGCTTTGGCTTCGTCCGAACCCACGATCTGGGCGGCTTTGCAATCTGCCGTATCCGGAAATCGGCCGCGATTGTTATATTCTAAATCGAGTGATTCCTGATCGTAGTCCCGGTAAATAGCGCCATCCATACCCGTTCTCCCTGATTTATGTCGTTGTGGATGAAATATAGAAGGCGGTACCGGGTCGGTCAAAGGACGAGTTCTGTTGACCAGCGGGCGCAATGTGGGAAAATGGAAATATCAAGAGGGAGATGAAGTTCATGGCAGATGCAGACGACCCACGCCGCGGGTATCACGACATAGGTGGCAAAGATTATGGGCCTATAGATCCGGAAGTAACGGAAATGAAGCCTTGGGAGCGCCAGTCGACGGCGATCAGTAATGCCTTGGGCGCTGCCGGTCGTCATATCTACGTTACCGATGAGTCAAGGCGGGCACGTGAACAGATGGGTGAGCCACTCTATAGCGATCTTGATTATTATGAGCGTTCGACTGAATCGATGAAGATGATTCTGGTCGAGAAAGGTCTGTTCACTGACGAAGAACTCGAAGCCCGCATGAATGAGATTGCGAAACGCATGGCGGAGGCACGTGAATGAGTGGAAACTTTGCACCTGGAGATGCCGTTAAGGTCATCTCCACCCATCCACCGGGCCATCGGCGGACACCCTATTACATTCGGGGCAAAACGGGCGAAATCGAACGCGTCTGTGGCGAATTCGCCAATCCTGAAGAGCTGGCTTACGGTTTTGATGGATTGCCTAAAAAAACCTTGTATCGCGTCCGTTTTAAACAAAAGCATGTTTGGGCCGATTATGCCGGACTGGAAACGGATACGGTCGACGTTGATATTTATGAACATTGGTTGCTGCCCGCTTAAGGCGGGAACATAGGAGAGACAAGATGGCGGACGAACGCGGAACGCATGACCACGACCACGATCATAACCACGACCATGATCATGACCTCACTTTCCAGCCCAATATCGAAGATGGGGAACCTGGCCGGTACGAGTTAATGACCTACGCCATTCGTGAATTGGTGATGGAAAAGGGACATTTGACACCGGAAGAGCTGCGTGCGGCTCAGGAGAAGGTCGAGTCTCTGCAAAAATCGGATGGCGCGAAGATTATCGCCAAGGCATGGACGGATCCGGAATTCAAGCAGCGCTTGTTGGAGGATGGCAATGCGGCCCTGGCTGAAGTTGGTGTTGATGCCGGTGCCGCCAAAATGACAGTTGTTGAGAATACAGATGACGTGCAGAACGTCGTCGTTTGTACGCTTTGTTCCTGCTACCCGCGCGCAGTGCTTGGCATGCCGCCGGATTGGTATCGCAGTAAAAGCTATCGCTCGAGGGTTGTTATAGAACCCCGTAAGGTTCTGTCTGAGTTTGGTACGGATGTGCCAGACGATATGACCGTGCGCGTCCATGATAGTTTGGCTGATTTACGTTATCTCGTTATTCCACGACGCCCCGAAGGTACCGAGGGCTGGAGCGAGGAGCAGCTGGCAGCAATCGTCACGCGGGACACTATGGTTGGTGTCGCCAATCCGAGTGTCTCTTGAGCAGTATCTGACGAGCCGCCGCAGTTGTTTTTTTAGGGAGTAGCACCTATGTCCGACTCCTATGTCGGCAAGAAGATCACACGCCTTGAGGACGACATCCTGTTAGCGGGTGAGGCGACCTTTATCGATGATATCCGGCTCGATGGTATGCTGCATCTCGCAGTTGTCAGAAGCCAGATGGCGCATGCCCGGATTACCTCGATTGATGTATCGGCAGCGCGTGAAGTGCCAGGTGTGGCGGTTATATATACGATTGATGATCTGCTCCCCGTATTGTCGCAAGAGCGCGTGCCGGAAAATTTCCCAACGCCGGGAGATCGGGTGGATGTCGGCCCTTATATTTTGGCCCGTGACGAGGTTTGTTACGTCGGTGAACCTATCGTCGCAGTCATCGCCGAGAACCGCTATGTCGCCGAAGATGCGGCTCAGCTGGTTGTCGTCGATTATGATCCGTTGCCGGTGCTGGCTGACCCGCGAGACTCGGCCAAGTCTGATGCGCCGCCGGTCAATTCACGGCAGGCGGAGCCGGGGAATATCGTCCATAATCTGGATTTTGGCCACGGTGACGTCGACAAGGCATTTGCGAGTGCAGCGCATGTTGTCAGGTCGGAGCTATACCAGCATCGTGGTGTATCCAACTCGATGGAATGCCGCGGCAGCATTGCGCGCTATGACCCCATCCGGGAAACCTTTACGATGTGGAGCTCCTGCCAGGCACCGCATTCCCATCGCAGTGTCCTTGTCTATCTGTTAGGCCTCGACGAGGCGCAGATTCGCGTTATCGTACCCAACATCGGCGGTGGTTTTGGACCCAAACTACTGTTTTATCCCGAGGATGCGGTTATTGCTGCTGCTGCGATGCTGCTGGGTCAGCCCGTCAAATGGGTTGAAGACCGGCGCGAGCATCTGATCACGACGACACAGGAACGCGACCAGTTCTGGGATATGGAAATGGCGCTCGATGCCGAGGGGAAAATACTCGGGCTGCGCGGTCAGATGTTTCATGATCAGGGGGCCTATACGGCACGTGGTTTCAATATTCCCTTTAGCGCAGCAACAACCATCCTCGGCCCATACGTTATTCCCAATTACGCCCTGAATGTAATCATTGCCCATACCAACAAGGTTCCGGCAACGTCAATGCGCGGGGCTGGTCATCCGCAGGGCTGTTTCACGATGGAACGGATGATTGATCGTGCAGCCGATGCGGCGGGAATTGATCGTACGGTTGTTCGCGAGCGAAACCTGATCCGTTTCGAAGATATGCCCTATGCCCATCCCTTAAAGACCCAGGCCGGGCAGCAGATTGTTTATGACAGTGGTAATTACGAAAAATGTCAGCGCGATCTTCTTGCGGCGTTAGATTTTGATGGTTTTCCAGCCCGTCAGGCAGCAGCCCTGGCGGAGGGGCGGTATCTTGGCCTTGGCATCGCGAACTATGTAAAGCCCACGGGACGTGGCCCGTTCGAAACCGGGATTGTTCGCATCGGTACGTCAGGAAAGATTTCTGTTTACACCGGTGGTATTGCGATGGGGCAGGGTTTTCAGACGGCGATGTCCCAGATTGTTGCTGATCAACTCGGTGTCAGCCCTGCAGATGTAACAATCGTTCATGGCGACACGCAGAACGTGACCCAGGGTTTCGGAGGGTTTGCCAGTCGGCAGACGGTTTGTGCCGGGTCTTCCATCCATTTGGCGGCAGGTGCCGTCCGCAAGAAGGTTTTGGCGATTGCTGCTCATCTTCTCGAAGCCTCAGCGGAGGATTTGGAGCTGGTTGATGGCAAGGTTTTCGTTAAAGGCGTTCCCGGCATGGCGGTCGGCTTTCGGGAAATTGCGAGCGCCGTTGCCGGGGTTCCCGGCTATGCGCTGCCGGAAGGGATTACCCCGGGGCTTGAAGCCGAGGCGAGTTTTATGCCGGATAACGTCGCTTACGCCAATGGGGCGCATGGAGCCGAGCTTGAGGTCGATATCGGTACTGGTCACGTGCGGATCAATCGCTATGTGATCGTTCATGACAGTGGCACGTTGATCAATCCGTTCATCGTCGATGGTCAGGTCCATGGTGGCGTCACACTTGGACTGGGACACGCCTTGTTCGAGAACATGATCTATGACGATCAGGCGATGCCGCAATCAACCAATCTGGCCGAATATCTGATCCCAACGGCACCCGAAGTGCCGAATTACGAGATTATCCATCAGGAATCGGCGACGGACCGAAATCCCATTGGCGTTAAGGGTGTCGGCGAATGTGGAGTCATGACAGCGGCGCCGGCTATTTTATCAGCCATCGAGAACGCATTGCAGGATTTCGATATTAAGCTCGATAAATATCCTGTGACGCCGTCCGATATCATCGCAAAAATTCAGGCGACCAATTGATCGCTAATTGATCTTACTAAGGAGAACAAGGTAATGGCGCGGACCCAGGAAGTTTCACGCGATGATATGACCCCTGCACAACAAGAGGTTTTCGATGCTATTGCGGGCGGGCCGCGCGGTGGCGTGCGGGGACCCTTTCTACCGCTCCTGAATAGCCCGGAGTTGGCAGATAAGGTACAGAAACTCGGACAATTCGTCCGTTATGACTGTTCGATCCCGTGGAAATTGCGAGAGATTGCTATTCTTGTTACCGCCTATCACTGGAAAGCCCAATATGAGTGGTTTGCCCATGACAGCGAAGCGCGGAAAGCGGGCATATCCGAGACAGTTATTGAGGCTATTCGACAGGGTCAGAAGCCTGACTTTAGTGATCCCGCCGAAGAGGAAATCTATGATTTTTGTGTAGAGCTCTACGCGATCAAACGGGTCAGCGACGACGCCTATCAAAAGATTGTAGACCGCCATGGCACGGAAGGCGCGACAGATTTGGCGGGGTTGTTAGGCCACTACAACCTGATCGCCATTACTCTCAATATCTTCGATGTTGAAGTGCCTGGCGGTATTACCCCGTTGGAACTCTAGTCCTAAAACGTCGCGTCCGAGGCGAGCCAGGCATCCACGATTTCCTCCGCAGTGGCAAACCAGACATCATCGTGCCCCTGGATATAATCCAGAGCAGATTTTAGCACGCCTATACGATGCGAGACCCCGATCACGAAGGGGTGCAGGCAAATTGCCATGACACGCGCGGAATCCTCGCCCTCCTCATAGAGAGTATCGAACTGGCTGCGGATCATCTGTTCGAATTCGGCATTCGAACGGCCAGCACGAAACTGGGGTAAATCGTTGATCTCCGTTGAGTAGGGAAGAGAGACGATCTTCCGGCCGCCAGCTTCCATGAAATAAGGCTGATCATCATTGGTCCAGTCACAACAGTAATCGAGACCTTCCTCTGCGAGGTAATCCAGCGTATTCCAGGTTTCCTGAAGACCGGAGCCAAGCCAGCCACGCGGTTTTGTCCCAGTGCATTCGGTAATCCGGGCCAGGACATCCTTGATCATTTGTTTATCGTTCTCAGGCGGTGTCTTGTGGAATGGTCTGGAATTGCTCTGGTTATGGCCCATGAAGTTCCAGCCAAGCGATACGGCATCTTCCATCATCTCGGGATAGGCATCGCACACTTCCGAATTAAGCGTGCAGGTCGCCCGAATATTGCGTTGTGACAGAACATCCATAATCCGGAAGGCGCCAATTCGGGCGCCATAATCGCGTTGCGACCAGGAAGAGACTTCTGGCGTATAGCTGTAGCGCGACCCCGGGATGGGCTCGTTGAGTGGAAAGAATTCCAGATTTGGCGCGATCCAAACAGCGACCCGGGCACCGTTCGGCCATTTCAGTTTGGGCCGGCGGTTTATCGGCGTATAGGGGAAGGGGCCGTAACGGGATGGTTCCATTATGATGCTTCCTTCAGACCGGCCGTGCTGTAAATGTGATCAACGATTTCATCGGTGTGCATGACATCAGCATATTTGTGATGCAGATCGAACAGATTGACCTTGTGCGACAGCATGTGGCGGTCAAAACAGCATTCTTCGGCGATTGTTACATGGATGCCATTGGAATAGCCGTCGACGACACTGGCCCGGACACAACCGCTGGTGCTTTCGCCGCAAACGATCAGGCTATCGACACCCAAACGATTTAGTTGCGACACGAGTGGCGTGCCGGCGAAGGCGCTGGCCCGCTGTTTGTAGACTATGAGGTCGCCTTCCTGTGGGGCAAACTCTTCCTTTATTTCCCAAACATCTGGTGACACCTGAACCTTCTGGCGGTTTGTCGCATAGGCATGGGCGATATTTGCCTCAGCACGTGTTTCAGTGGTTGAGTAAATAATAGGGATGCCTGCCGCCCGGGCAGCCTTGAAAAGACGTTCAGTCGGCGGAATGGCATTCCAGGCATTTTCACCGCAAGAGCTCGGATAGACATCGATCAGCTCTTCAACGGGTTTCGGTCCTCCCTGATAGGCCATTTTGTATAGGTCGATAGCGAGGATGGCCGGCTTTTCGCCAACATAAGTCTTGCGCTCATAGTGGCTATAAATCCGGAGAGCGCCTTCCGAGACGACGTCTTTCCAACAGTGATCTTCAAAATCCGATGCCATATCTTCCTCCATTAATTAATTTCCCTGACTGTATTACAGGGCAGGATAACCGGCAACGGCATGACGTCATTCGTTTTCCTTGCCGCCGGTATCGCGGTGGTGTCAAATTGAGGGAACGTAATTCGTGTGAAAGAGATTGAGATGAAATATCGGAAGCTAGGACATTGTGACGTCGATATTTCCGCCATTGGCCTGGGCGGGATGGCGATGACCAGTATTTATGGTGCTGCCAATGAAGATGAGGCTGTTTCAGCGCTCCAGGCGGGCATCGATGCCGGCATGAACTTTATCGATACCTCAGATGCCTATGGCGGTGGCAAGAATGAGGAAATGCTGGGCCGTGCCTTGGCCGGACAGCGAGACAAGGTCTTTCTGGCAACCAAGTTTGGCAATCTTGGTGGTCGGGCAGATGGTAGGCCGGAATATGTCATCGAGGCCTGCGATAAGAGCCTCTCGCGCCTGAATACGGATGTGATCGATCTGTTCTTCCAGCATCGTGTTGATAAAGATGTTCCGATCGAGGATACCGTTGGCGCGATGGCGCGGCTGGTAGAACAAGGCAAAGTCCGGTATTTGGGGCTTTCAGAGGCGGGGCCAGAGACCATTCGTCGAGCCCACGCGACGCACCCAATCGCCGCCTTGCAAACCGAGTATTCTCTATGGACCCGCTTTGTTGAAGACGAAATTCTGCCGCTGTGCCGCGAGCTCAATATCGGTTTCGTTGCCTATTCGCCGCTTGGACGCGGGATGCTCACGGGAACGATCGATGGGGCCCATAGTCTGGCGGAAGGAGATCGCAGACATGATCACCCACGGTTCCAGGCGGGGAATATTGAAGCAAATGTCGCCATCGTGCAGCCCTTGAAGGAACTGGCGGCAGCCAAGGGAGTTTCAGTGCCTCAGCTGGCTATTGCCTGGTTGCTGCATCAGGGGGAGGACATCGTGCCAATCCCGGGGACAAAACGGACCGCCCATCTGCTTGAGAATATTGCGGCCGTCGATATATCCCTCTCTGAAGAGGATGTGCGAGAAATTGGTGCGGCGGTAAAGGCCGATGCCGTGTCAGGGACCCGTTATCCCGAGAAACAGCTCGGTGGGCTGAGTATCTGATTTCTACAGATCGACCCGTTCTGGCGCGTTGAGGAAGTTGTTCATCACGTGCCAGAAGCGGGCGCGATTGCGACCCAGAAACGTTACGTGGGCCAGGCCGGGGATGATGACGAATTGCTTGTCCCGTGTCGGTAGTTTGTTGAAGTAGTTCAACAAATCTTCTTCAGTCGCGATGCCGTCATGCTCGCCGCGAATGATTAGAACCGGACAGGTGGTTTTTGTCGGATCGCAGACAGGTAGGATCGAGCACATATCGACATAGGTGCCGGTCGGCACAGCGTCACATATTTCCAGTTCGGTATCTGCCAGGGTTTCTGCCACGCCGTCTTCGGTAGTCCCCGGCTTGTCGCGGGTGAAGATCGATAGAAAGAAGGCGCGATCAACAGGCCGGACATTACTGGCGGTCCATTGATCCATCTTCTTGGCG
>CALIBP010000109.1 GCA_938048165.1 uncultured Alphaproteobacteria bacterium
TGTAACCGCCGGCTTGGAAATCGCGAGATTAGCAGTCAGGCCACGAACGGTATGAGGACTATCGGTAAGATACACCGCCAATATGATCGCCATTTGACGCGCTGACAAATCCGGCTCATCGCCTCGAACCGCATTCGCCAGCGCCTCGAACCAAAACCTAAGGCTTTGTTTTTGATCGGAATTTATCACTGATTGCGCTCATAAACTGTCCTAGCGGCGCTTCTTCTTTGCGAAACGTTTCTCGATGACGTCATAAAGCGCCCGCATGCCCATTGCCTCACCACCGATAGGCCGACCGGGCCGGGCCACGGCATTCCATGCCATAATATCAAAATGGACCCATGGTGTTTTGTTTGAAACAAATTCCTGCAAAAACAAGGCCGCCGTAATCGCCCCAGCAAAACCACCCTCGGACACGTTGTTGATATCGGCGACCTCGCTATTAAGTAGTCTGCGATAGGCCGGAAATAAAGGTAAACGCCAGGTGGGGTCATTTCCCTTCTCACCGGCTTTGTGAATATCACTCGCAAGAGTCTTATCATTGCAGAACATCGCAGCGATCTGTGTGCCGACAGCAACGCGGGCCGCTCCGGTCAGCGTTGAAAAATCTGCGATCAAGGCCGGGTTCTCGCGATCAGCCTCCGCCAACGCATCGCACATCACTAGTCTGCCTTCGGCATCGGTGTTGCCAACTTCAACAGTGATGCCCTTGCGAGTCCGAATAACGTCCGACGGCCGATAGGCATTGCCAGAAACAGAGTTTTCTACTGCGCCGATCAAAACCCTTAAGCGCACATCAAGCCTGGCATCCATGATCATATGCGCCAACCCAAGAACATTGGCTGAACCGCCCATATCCTTTTTCATGCGCAACATGCCGGCAGCACTCTTAAGATCGAGCCCGCCTGTATCAAAGCACACGCCCTTCCCAACCAGCGTTACCTTGGGCGCGTCTTTTCGGCCCCACGTCATATCGATAAGCCGCGGTGCTTTGCTTGCGGCTCGGCCAACCGCGTGAATGGTTGGATAGTTTTGTTTAAGTAAAGAATTACCAGTAATAACTTTAATCCGGGCACTGTGTTTTTTAGCCAGCTTGCGAGCGGCTGACGCCAGTTCAGGCGGCCCCATGTCTTCGGGTGGAATATTTATAAGGTCGCGAACCAAAGCTGTCGCATCGGCAGTGCGTTTGACCGCGCCGCGATCACAATTCTTGGGCCAGACCAAAGACGGGATCGCTGCCGCTACCGGTTTGCTTTTATATTGGGTGAACCGGTAACAGCCGAGCGCCCAACCCAAAGCCGCAGCCGTCGCACCGGCCTTATCCATCCGCGCGTCAATCGCATATCGGCCTACAGGCAATTTTGATGGCAAATCCGCATAGGCCCAAAGCCCTTGATGATCATCAACACCAACCAAAACCTGCGCCAATGATCCGTCTTTCCCTGCAACCAGGCTTATCGACCCAACGGTTGCGTCGAATCCGGCTGACTTCACCCAGCGTTTCATCGCAGCATCCTGGGTTTTGAGCCATGCGGCAAAGACCGCAGTCTCAATGGGGATGATGGGGACGGTGCGGCGATCAGCCGAAGCCATAAAGCGATAGGTCATGAGGCGGAAACACCATTTGAAATATTGGAAACCATAGATTCCATATCGACGGCACCATTGACGCGAGAGCCGATAGCGATATGCGGGCTCATGATGACGTTTTTATAGGGCAGGAATGGATCATCATCGTCGCCTGGTTCCTTGTAATGAACATCCATCCCAACGCCGCCAATCTGACCAGAATCGAGTGCTGCGAGCAGGGCGTCTTTCTGGATGATATCGGCCCGCGCGATATTAACGATGACGATGCCGGGCTTGGCATTATCAAGTTGTTCTGCCCCGATCAGTCCATTGGTTGAGTCATTGAGCGGCACATGAATGCTCACAAAATCTGACTGCTCGAATAGGTCATTAAGAGACACATAGCGTGCGTTAAACTCGTTTTCGAGTTCTGAGTTCAACTGGTTCCGCTGAGTGTAGATGACTTCCATATCAAAAGCATTCGCCCAGTTCGCGACATAGCGGCCAACAGACCCAAGACCGACGATGCCCAGGGTCGACCCAAACATGTTTTTAACACCCGAAATGCGTGCCCAGTTTGAATTTGCCGTGTGGCGGCGATCATATTCACGCGCCGGCCATCCCTCCGCCTGTAATGCCTCAATCGTCAACAGCTTGTTGGTCTCAACCGTCTTCTTGGCTAATGCCATCATCAAGGAAAAAGCATGTTCACCGACGGCGACGTTCACCGTGCGGTGGAATGGTAGTGCTGGAATCTTCCGGGCGGCGCAGGCCTCTTCATCCACGTTCCGCATGTCGGTACGGAAGTTCTGCACGATCTTAAGATTAGGCGCCAAGGCAAGTTCCTCTTCCCCAACGATAAAATCCTCAATCACAACCGCATCCGCTTCGGGTAACGCTGCCCGAAATTCTTCCTGGCTATTTGTAAGCACAACCCGAGACGGCGCTACAGCCGGATACTTCTTACGAAGCTCTTCACACCATTGAGGAAATTCAGGCAT
>CALIBP010000110.1 GCA_938048165.1 uncultured Alphaproteobacteria bacterium
AACGCAAGCACGGAATCAGTGATTCATATTGAGATTAATGAACATGTCGGTGCCGATAAGCTGCGGTCGATCTCGAAACAGCTGGAGCTTGTTTTGGCCGATGTTCGCTGCGCCGTCGAGGATTGGCGGACAATGCGGGTGAAGGTGGCAGAGGCGATTGCCGATCTGCAGCCTGAAGAAGTGCCTCTTTCGCGGGCAGAAATTGAGGAAACAAAATCCTTTCTCCGCTGGATTGATGACAATCACTTCACCTTTCTTGGCTATCGTGAATACGGCATTACGTCGAAGGGTAAAAAAGCCGGCTTCAAAACCTATCCAAAGAGTGGTCTCGGTATTCTCCGGTCGCGAAAGACTAAAATTTTTGAAGGGCTTTCCAACGGTTCTGAATTACCGCACGACATTGCCGACTTTCTTAAAAAACCAACAGCCTTGATGGTAAGCAAAGCGAATACGCGCTCGACCGTACACCGACCGGTGCATCTCGATACCATCGGTATCAAGATGTTTGACCGGCAAGGCAATGTGATTGGCGAACGGCTGTTTGTTGGGCTGTTTACCTCCGATCTATATAATCATACCGTCAATGAAATCCCTGTCCTGCGCGGCAAGATCGACACGATTATTGAAAGTGCGGGATTTGAGTCATCGAGCCATGACGGAAAGGCTTTGATGCATACCCTGCAATCACTGCCCCGTGATGAGCTGTTGCAGGTGGATGTTGACGACTTGCTGGTGACGGCACTTGGCATTCTGCGTCTCAGCGAACGCCAACGCGTAGCACTCTTTGTCCATCGAGATCCCTTTGGTCGGCACCTTTCCTGTTTGGTTTTTGTCCCGCGTGATCGTTACAACACGGCCATACGACAAAAGCTGCAGGAAATTCTGGAAGACGGTTTTGGTGGACCGGTGACGGCCCATTATACGCAGGTTACGGATTCAGCATTGGCCCGTATTCAGTTCATCGTCAAAACAACACCCGGCGCTATGCCGCCACAAACCGACCAGAAAATCGAAGAACGTTTGGCGGAAGCTGCACGCGACTGGTCCGATGGACTTGCAAGTGCGTTGATTGCTGAACATGGTGAAAATGAGGGGACCCGCTTGCACGGCATTTATCATAATGCTTTCCCTGTTGCTTATCGGGAGGATTTTGATCCAGAGGCTGCTATTGCAGACGTGGCCCATGCTGAAAAAACGCTCACGAATGGTGCAGCTGTTCTCGATCTGTATCGTCCTGTAGGGGCCAAAGACCACGAAGTCAGATTCAAACTGTTTCACAGCGATACACCACTGGCGCTCTCTGATGTTCTGCCGGTTCTTGAAAATATGGGGCTTCGGGTTATTGATGAGGTTCCGCACGACTTAACCCTAGAAGGCTCTGACCAGATTGTCTGGTTACATGACTTTGGGTTGGTTATGCGTTCCGGCGCAGCGGTCGATATCGACAAAGTCAAAACGCTATTTGAGGACGCGTTCCATCACGTCTGGAGTAACCAGATGGAAGATGATGGTTTCAACAAGCTGGTTCTTAGCGCTGGTCTTGAGTGGCGCCAGATCGTTGTCTTGCGTGGCTATTGTAAATATCTGCTTCAGGCGGCGATCCCCTTTAGTCAGTCTTATCTGGAAGACACCCTAGCCAAGCATTTTGATATAACCACCTTGATTGTCGAGCTGTTTGAATGCCGATTTGATCCAGAGAAAGTGTCCAATTCAGCTAAACAGATTAAAACGGTAGAAGAAAAACTTGCAACCGCCTTAGATAATGTCGTCTCACTCGATGAAACCAAAATTCTTTGGCGCTACGTCAATATTATTCAGTCGACCCTTCGGACGAATTTCTATCAGCCGGCTGAGGATGGTACGCCGAAGCCTTACGTGTCATTTAAAATTGATAGTTCCAAGGTTGATGACCTGCCATTGCCGCGGCCCGCGATTGAAGTTTTTGTTCATTCGCCTCGAGTTGATGCGGTTCACTTGCGCGGCGGCAAGGTAGCGCGCGGCGGCATTCGCTGGTCGGATCGAAAAGAAGATTTCCGTACCGAAATTCTCGGTCTGATGAAATCTCAAATGACCAAAAATGCCGTTATTGTTCCGGTTGGGGCGAAAGGCGGGTTTATCGTCAAACAGCCGCCGGAAACCGGTGGTCGTGAGGCGTTCCTGGAAGAGGGAATAGCCTGTTACAAGACCTTTATGCGCGGGCTTCTCGATATCACTGATAATCTGAAAAGCGATAAGGTTGTGCCGCCGAAAGACGTTGTGCGGCGTGATGGAGACGATCCCTATCTCGTCGTTGCGGCGGATAAGGGTACTGCGAAATTCTCCGATATCGCGAATGCTGTATCGCAGGAATATGGCTTTTGGCTCGATGATGCCTTCGCATCAGGCGGTTCGGTCGGTTACGACCATAAGGCCATAGGTATTACCGCCCGCGGTGCCTGGGAATCTGTCAAACGGCATTTCCGCGAGATAGGTATCGATGTCATGACGACGCCTTTCTCCAGTGTGGGCGTCGGCGATATGTCTGGCGATGTATTCGGCAATGGCATGATCTATTCGCCCTTCACCAAACTGGTGGGCGCCTTCAATCATCTCCATATTCTGGTGGATCCAGATCCAGATCCGGCAAAGAGTTTCAAAGAGCGGAAACGGTTGTTTGATAGAGGGCAGTCGTCGTGGACAGATTATAACACCAAGCTCATCTCAGCGGGGGGTGGCATCTTTGAACGGTCAGCAAAATCGATCAAGGTGACACCGCAAATGCGAAAAGCTTTTGGTCTTCCGGCCAGAGATACGGTGACTCCAAATGAGCTGATCCAGGCCATGTTGACGGCAAAAGTGGATCTGCTGTGGTTTGGCGGGATTGGGACTTACATCAAGTCTCGTGATGAAAACAACATCGAAGTCGGTGACCGGGCTAACGATTCTCTTCGCATCAATGGGGATCAGGTACGCGCCAAGATTATTGGTGAAGGTGCAAATCTTGGCGTAACACAGCTTGGCCGGATCGAATATTCGAAATCCGGCGGTCGTATCAATACAGACTTTATCGATAATTCTGCCGGGGTTGGCTGTTCCGATCATGAGGTGAACATCAAGATTCTCCTCGGTATGGCAACGCGCTCGGGCAAGCTTACCTATGCTCAGCGCAATAAAGTTTTGGCCGATATGACGGACGACGTTTCAGACCTGGTATTGATGGATAATTATCGCCAGAGCATGGCACTGACCAATGCCGAACATCAAAGCCTCGCGCTGGCCGATGAACATCTAAGGTTTATGCATGCGCTGGAGCGTACTGGCGATCTTGATCGCGAAGTGGAATTCCTGCCTTCTGACGAGGATTTGGAGACCCGCCTTTCGGCGGGGGCGGGTCTGACGCGACCCGAACTTTCGGTCTTACTGGCCTACGCCAAGATTACGTTATTTAATGGCGTGATGGAAAGCTCTCTCCCAGATGACCCATATCTGGAAAACACGCTGGGTCTGTATTTCCCAAAACTCATTCAGAAACGGTTCCCGAATTTGGTCGGCAAGCATCGATTGCGACGCGAAATTATCGCTACCTATGTAGCGAATACAGTCGTCAATCGAACGGGACCAAGCTTTATCAATACGATTGCAGAACGAACCGGTGAGTCACCGGCTGTAATTGCCCGGGCCTATCTGACCTGTCGTCAGGTCTTTGGCCTCGCCGAATTGTGGAGTGGTGTTGAAGCTCTTGATAACTCCGTTCCTGCTGACGTACAGACCGAGATGCAGCTTGAGATTCTTGATCTAATCACGCGTGGGACGATCTGGTTCACGCGCCACGAATCTCGAGGAGGTAAAATTGGAAGTGTGGTCGGCGGCTTTAAACCTGCTGTAGCACAGCTAGATAAAGGGCTGGATTCAATCCTGTCACCGACCCTCAAGAAAGCACGTGATGCGAAGGCGAACCAGTATATTGCGCGTCAGGCACCGAAAGAACTGGCACAGAGAATTGCCAATCTGGATGCGTTGGCGCCAGCGTGCGATATCGTCCGTATTTCTGTCGGCGGTCATTTTGAACCTGAGGCCGTTGCCAAGGTGTATTACGGGATCGGTGATCGATTCGGATTTGACTGGTTGCGGACGGCGGCTCTGAAAATTGTTCGTGGTGATCAATGGGAGAAAAGCGCGACAACCGGCATTGTCGATGATCTCTATGCAACACAGACACGCCTTGTTACGCGCGTGATGGACGTCTCTGGTGGAGCAGACCTTGCTCCTGCAATCATCGAAGCCTGGGCCGAAGCAAATAATCATGCGGTAAAGCGGGTGACCAATATGATTACTGAAATCAAGGCGGGGCCATCGGTCAATTTGGCGAAGCTGAGTGTCGTTAATCGGCAGCTTGGTGCGCTTGTTGCTGGATAGGTCCTTTAATTCACAAATAGAAACGCCGTCGGCATTGCCGGCGGCGTTTTTTGTCGTACTCTAGGCAGGCGCAATTTAAGAAAAAGGGCCCGTCTATGGATTATGATTTTGTCGCTCTACCCGATCGCAAACCCCTTAAATGGCCGGGCGGTCATCGTCTTGCGCTCATCATAACAATCAACCTTGAATACTGGGAACAAACCCGCGATCAAACGGAGCCGCTTTATGCTGGTGGTCCGGCAAGTATTCCTTTTCCAGTGCCAGGGAATGTCCCCGATTATGTCAACTGGACATGGCGTGAATATGGCCAGCGCGTCGGCGTTTGGCGGATGCTGGATCGCTTTGACAAAGCAGGTATCCCTGCTTCCTGCACAATGAATGCAAAAATGGCGCTGGAACGGCCGCGCATCATCGACGCAGTCAACGAACGAGGGTGGGAATTGGTGCCCCATAACTGGGCACAGAACGACATTTTAACGTTTTATGCGCATGAACCGGAGAAAGAGCGCGAGGTAATTAACCGAACGCTGCAGGTTTATGAGGATGTGGTGGGTCGTCCGGCAAAAGGCTGGCTGTCGTCTTCATTGCGGCCAACGGCTGATACGGTTGATCTCCTGAAAGAAGCCGGGCTGACGTTCTTTTGTGATTTCCTCAATGATGATCAGCCATATTTGATCCGCACCGACCATGGGCCGATGGTTTGTGTACCCTATTCGAATGATGTCAATGATTTCAACATGTTCGCACGCGGTGGCATGACGCTGGACCAGGGATTGGCCGCGTTAAAGGAGCAGTTTGACGTTCTTTATGAAGAGGGGGAAACTAGCATGCGGATCATGAACTTTGGACTGCACCCGCATGTAATCGGGCAGCCCTACCGCATTCGCGCATTAGGCGATTTTCTGGATTATGTGAAGGGGTTTGAAGGGGTCTGGTTTCCGACCCGAGAGGAAATTGCCGACTGGTATCTCGAAAACCATCAAGACCATATCAGCTAACCAAACGTCTATCAGGCCGCGCCTGTAAAGTTCTCTCGTTTGCTGACCTAGATCGAATTTTTTTCCGCGTCGAAGCGCGCGCGGGCGATGGTCGACAAATCCACGCCGGTGACCCGAATGAAACGGGCGCCGGAGGGATAGCTGATGGAATGGATTTTGAAATCGTCAAAGATGCCGGCGTCGCCCCGTTCCAGACGATATTCACTCGCCTTCTCAATTTTGGCGACACCTTCTTCTGAACCGTTATCCAGGCGTCTCCACTCTGTCATATCGGTATAGCCGACCGCCTGACCATAAATTGCCCAGGACGCGCCATGATCATGCGGCCCGCCGTCATAGGCATTACCCATGATGTGGGCGACAATCTGAAAACCCAGTTCATCGTCTTCATAGAGTAGAGAGGTCCCTGGCTCGACGTCGGGGCCGCAATGGGCGTCGATAAAAGCGTCTTCCATGAGAAGCCGACAAAGGTGATCGCGAACTTTTTGACGACCTGCGGGGCCTTCATCCTCAGAAAGGGCGGTTCGACAGTCGGCGGCAAACTCATCCAAGGTGTAAACCATGGCGTTTACAGACCCTACTTAACGGGCGTCATGCGCTTCATGACCTGACGATCAGGGTCATAGGCGTAGCGTTCGATGGTATCGAGGTCCGTCCCTGTCACGCGCACCCAGCGCGCCGGTTCTGGGTGTGCTGTAGAATGGATTACACCAGTATCGAACAGAGCGGCCTTTCCGGGCTTTAGGGGGAAGGTATTGTCTTCTTTTAGCGCCGCATGGCCCTCCTCGCAGCCATCATCCGTGCGATTCCAAACCGTCATATTGGTGAGGCCGGTCGCTTGCCCATAGACCGCCCATGAAGCGCCGTGATCATGAGGCTTGCCTTTGCGATTTCCCGCATCTGTACCGTGCGCCATGACATAGAAATCAAACTCTTTGTCGTGATAAAGCAGGCTCTTGCCTGATGCTTGTGAGGCCAGATGCTTCGCGACAAAATCCTGATTGACGAGTAGCTTTTCCAGATGGCCACGTATCGCGTCGCGACCGGCATTTCCGGAATCCTTTGCCATTGCCGCATGGGCATCGGCACAAAACTGATCAAGGGTATACGTCATAGCGGCCTCCGAAGTCGAAGCGATTGCTGTATTATACTCTGCTAATGGCGGAAATGACGAATGCCGGTCAGCACCATGGCAAGATCGTTGTCGTCAGCGGCGGCGATCACCTCATCGTCGCGGATGGAACCACCTGGCTGGATGACGGCGGTTACACCGGCGGCCGCAGCTGTCAGCAAACCATCGGCAAAAGGAAAAAAAGCATCAGAGGCGACGACGGACCCTTGCGTCAGGGATTCGCTTTCTCCGGCAGCTTCGGCGGCATCCATCGCTTTTTGGGCGGCGATGCGGCAGGAATCTACCCTACTCATCTGACCGGCACCGATGCCGACGGTGGCACCACCCTTGGCATAAACAATGGCATTCGATTTGACATGCTTGCACACCGTAAAGGCAAAGATCAGATCCGATAGCTCTTGATCTGAAGGCGAACGTTTTGTAGCAGTTTTGAGGTCTGCCGCTGTCACATGAGCGGCGTCACGGCTTTGCAGAAGATAGCCGCCCGCCAGCATTTTGAGGGTCTTGCCGGGCGCATCCGCGGCGGGCATGCCACCCGTTGCTAGAACCCGAAGATTCTTTTTAGACGCGAGAATTTCCTGAGCACGCTCTGAAATTTGAGGCGCGATAATGACTTCCAGGAACAGCTCTGCCATTTGCTCTGCGGCGGCGGCGTCCAGCTCTCGATTGAGGGCAATGATGCCGCCGAAGGCGCTAACCGGATCGCATTTTAAGGCGCGGGCATAGGCATCCGATATCGAGCTGCCAATAGCCACACCGCATGGATTGGCATGCTTAATAATCGCAACGGCGGGTTCGCTGAACTCCGCAACAAGTTCAAACGCGGCATCGGTGTCATTGAGATTATTGTAGCTCAGTTCTTTGCCTTGTAATTGCGTGGCGGTAGCGACACCCAGACGATTGTCTGACGTACGATAGAAGGCAGCAGATTGATGTGGGTTCTCGCCGTAACGCATGATCTGGGCTCTGGTTCCGGACAACGTATGGCGTGCCGGAAATTCATCGCCGGTTTGTTCAGCAAACCAGCGGCTGATAGCGGCATCATAGGCAGCGGTTTTCGCGTAGGCCTTCGCTGCAAGCTGCCGGCGCAATTCCGGTGTCGTTGCGCCGTTGTTCTTGGACATCGCCTCCATGACGGCGTCGTAATCAGCTGGGTCAGTGACGACGGTAATGCTCTCATGGTTTTTTGCCGCTGAGCGGACCATAGACGGTCCGCCGATATCTATATTCTCGATGCAAGTTTCGAAATCAGCCCCTGCGGCGACGGTTTCTTCAAAGGGATATAAATTGACGACGACCATGTCAATTGGCGCAATCGCATGTTCTTCCATTGCGGCCAGATGACAGGCATCGCTCCGACGAGCGAGTATCCCTCCATGAATCTTTGGATGAAGGGTCTTTACCCGCCCGTTCATAATCTCCGGAAACCCGGTATGGTCACCGACTTCTTTGACGGGGATACCTGCATCGGCCAGGGCTTTTGCGGATCCACCTGTCGACAGGATTTCAACACCGTTTTCGGATAAGTATTTGCCTAGGGCTTCCAGGCCTTCCTTATCCGAAACAGAAATTAAGGCGCGGGTAATCTGGTTTGATGGCTGGTCTGTCATTTGTTTCTTATAGTCGTTTGTTATGAGGCAACGGCTCTTATGGGACCGCCTGCTTCGGGCTGGAATTCGGGAACATAGGCGCGAATGAGCGCAATGATTTCGTCGATGTCACCAGCAGCTGCAGCGGCAATGATTTCGTCAATTTGATTTGACAGAGTCTCGAGATCAATCGTTCGGGGTGCGGCGAGCATGATGCCAGCATAATCGGTTTCTTTGGGAGGCTCGGAATCGTGAAGAATTTCTTCAAAGAGCTTTTCGCCGGGGCGTGGGCCGGTGAATTCTATTTTGATATCTTCGTCTGGTTGCAACCCGGCGAGCAGTATCATTTGGCGAGCCAGATCTACGATCTTTACGGGCTCTCCCATATCAAGGACATAAACCCGACCGGCCGCACTATCTTGTTTTTCACCAAGGACGGTGGCTTCAAGGACAAGCTCTACGGCTTCGCGTACCGTCATGAAATAGCGATTCATGTCTGGGTGGGTGACTGTCAGCGGCCCGCCACTTGCCAACTGCCGCTGAAAGAGCGGCACAACGGACCCTGATGAACCCAAAACATTGCCAAAGCGAACCGTAACGAAACGGGTCTTTGTGGATTCCTTGAGGTCGAGTGCCTGACAGTAAGTTTCGGCAATACGTTTGCTCGCCCCCATGACATTGGTCGGGTTGACCGCCTTGTCAGTCGATATCAGGACCATGGCGCTGACGCCCGAAGCGCAACAGCAGTCCGCAATATTGCGCGTGCCGTTTATATTGGTCAAAACGGCTTCGGAAGGGTGAGCTTCGACGATAGGAACATGCTTTAAGGCGGCTGCGTGAAACACAAGCTCCGGCGCTTCTTCAGTGAAAACACGGCTGACGCGATCTTTATCTCGCACGTTTGCGATGATCGCGCTGCGACCCAGATTGGGATATTTTTCTTTGATTTCCAGATCGATGGAATAAAGCGCGTATTCTGACGCATCCAAAAGACAAAGATGCGAGGGACCAAACGCTGCTAACTGCCGAGACAGCTCACCCCCTATGGTACCACCGGCCCCAGTGACCAGGACGCGCCGACCCTGAACCAGGGACTGCATACTCGCTCTGTCGAGAATATTCTGCGCTCTGCCCAACACGTCCTCGATGGCGATTGGCCGAATAGGTGTATTTTCGTTGAAATCACTTTGAAAGTCGGTCAAGCGGGGCAGCCGCGCTAATGACACGCCTAATGTATCGGCGTGGCCGATAAGCTTTTGCATCGATGATTTTTCAACATCATCTTTGGTGACGATGATGCGTTGCGGCGTTTTCCCGTCGCTCGCCAATTGTTTGTACACTGAGGGAACATCGTCGATTGTCCCAAGGACGTGGACTCCGTGAATGTTGCGGCCTACACGTCCCGCGTTTTCGCCCACAATACCAACGATTCGGTAGGCCGAAGCAGGATTCCGCCCGATTGTCCGAATGAACATTTCGGCACCATCGGCGGCGCCAACAAGTAGAACAGGAATTTTAGGCGATGTTTCCTGTCCTCGTACCTTATTGCTGGCGCGTCTATCCTTGAACTGTCGATAGAGAAATCTTGGAGCGCCAAGCAGCGCCGCGAGAACGAACCAGTTTATCATCGGCGTGGATCTGGGAATCCATTCGAGCCTGTTGAGCATAAACATCAACGGTACGAAAACGAGTATCGCCAGGGTTACCGCCTTTAAAATCGCCATGAGGTCATTCAGAGATGCGTAACGCCAAATGCCACCATAGAGATTCAGGACCCAGAAACAGGCTCCGGCAACGGTCGCAAATACAGCGGCGGCAAAGACGACAAAGCTTATGTCGTAAATGAACATGTCTCTGCCCATGCGCAGGAACATCGCAATGGGCAATGACAGAAAGGCCATGATCAGATCATGACCGAAGGCAATTTTTTGACGCAGTTTACTCATGAGTTTCCGGCAAGAGTTTCCGAGACCGATATCGAATCTTTACGCACCTTACCACAGGGCTTTTCCCGACAAAGCGATTGTAACGAATCAGGTGCATTCGGAGCCGTTGTCTTAGCAAGAATCTTTGTTAGAGAGATACCAGTCTGCTGTATGTTTCAAGCCCTCCGTCACCGAAAAGGGCGGCGTCCAATTCAATAATTCTTTGATTGCCTGGTCATTGATCGCAAGTGACCCGAGTAGACGGTTGGCCATGTTTCCTTTGCCGAGCACCGTTAGCATCGCCCTCAACAGAGAAGGGGGAAAGGCGATTAATCTTTCTGGCCTGTTCAGGGCTCTCCGAAGTTGACGGAGCAGATCAGTCGTAGAGAGATCCTCGCCGTCCCGAACTAAAAATATCTGTCCGTTCGCTGCTGAATTCTCCGCTGACGCTAAAAGGATAGAAACCAGGTTTTCTATATAGATGAGGCTGCGGCGGTTATTCGTAATGGCACCAAAAGGTAGGGGTAGGCTACTATTGGCTAACGACATCAAAGACAGAAAGTTAGCGCGCACGCCCGGCCCGTAAACCAGGGGGGTTCGGATAATCGCGATTTCCAAATCACTTCGGCCCGCAGTATGATTTAGACATTGCTCCGCCTCTGCTTTGGAAATCCCATAGGCATCTTCCGGAGCGGGTATGTCACCTGCGGAATAAGGTTTTTCAAACGTCTGTTCGCCGTTGACCTTAATCGAACTCAGGAAAACAAATCGCTTAACCCCGGCTGCGCTTGCGGCTTCGGCCAACGTCCTCGTGCCGTCGACATTTATCTGCCGGTACGCTTCCAGTGGGTCGGCAGATTTATCGTCCATGATATGAGCGCGTGCAGCGAGATGGATGACGATATCGATTTCCGCCATTGCAGGGCGTACCGAATCCATATCGGTCAAATCCCTGATTTGCCGAACCTCAGAAATACCGGCAAGACTTTGAGCGGTGCGACTGCTGCCAATAACTGTATAGCCTGCTCTCTCCAGAGCAGGACATAATGCGCGCCCGACGAAGCCGCTCGCACCTGTTACCAGAACGTTTGTCAGAGGGTAGGCTCCGTTTTTTCGACCTGCTCGGCGGCTGTATCTCCGGCACCGGAGACAGCGGCATTGAGCGCGGCCATCATCGCTTTTGCTTGAAAGGCGCGACTATGAGACGGGGCCGCTGCAAGGGACCGCTTGCCCGCGTCTATTCTGAAATCAGGGTCATCCAGAAATCGTTCAGTGGCTGCGATCAATGCATTTGCATCTTCTGGCGGCACCACCAGCCCAGCGCCAGCCTTTTCAACGATATCTGTCGCTTCACCGTCCGGGGCAGCTATGAGAACGGGAAGCCCCATCCCCATCGCTTCAAATATCTTTGACGGAATTACTTCGGCAAAGACTGGGGAGTTCTTTAAATGGACCAGAGCGACGTCGCAGAGACTCCAAATCGCGGGCATGCGATCTTTGGGTTGCGGTGGAATGAAAACAACATTTGTAAGCTCGCGCTCTTTGGCCTCTTGAATAAGCCCGTCGCGCGCCGCACCAGGGCCCGCGAACAGGAATACTATTTCCTTTCGGTGGCCAAGTTGCGCGGCGGCTTTCAGAACATTTTCCAGCCCGTGGGCCATGCCGTGGGTGCCGACATAGCCAATGACAAATTTATCCTCTACCCCCCACTCCTCCGCAAGGGCAGGATCTCTTTCTTGCGGTGCGTAGCGCGGCAAGTCGACGCCATTAATGACAACGGCGATCTTGTCGCCATTGATGCCTCTTTGGATAAGGTTTTCTTTGAAGGCGTTGGTAAGAGCCACGACAACGGCGGAGCGGCGGTACAAAAACAATTCGAGTTTTTCGACCAACCGCATGGCGAGGCTCGGCTTCATTGCGCCGACCGCAACAATTGACGCTGGCCATAAATCACCGAGCTCGAAAACAAAGGGAATGCGGCGCAGGGCACCGATCACCCACCCTCCGACGGCAGCAAAAAATTGCGGTGACGTTGATACGATAACGTCTGGGCGTCGTTCAAACAGTCCAAACCAAACAGCGGTGAACATGTAACTTACAAAATCCAGCGTCCGAAGGGCGACGCCCGCATTTGCGGCAATATAGGTTTTAACCCGAACCACCCGGATACCTTCGATTATTTCAATCTGCCGCCAGCTGTTTTGGTAGCCCTCATACAGCCTCCCAAAGGGAAAGTTTGGCGCCTGGGTAATAACCGTCACTTCATGTCCATCGCGAATCCAGTAGGAGGCTCGCTCGAAGACGCGCGTTGCCGCCGCGTTAGTCTCTGGCGGAAAGTTTTCTGTTAGAAAGAGAATTTTCAATTACGGCTCTGGAGCAAAATTTGTTTTTAGAAATTCTAGGCCGGGGTTTTTCTGTGACGCCACAGCAAGTAGGTCAATGCGGTAAAGAATGGAATCATAATAATGATCACTTTTACCAAATTACCAAAATACTCTGCAAAATGCTGTTCGAATGTTGCCAGCCAGGGCAATAATGCCGCGACGAAAATTATCTGAACAGATTGCCCGGACCCTAGAGACCTCGTCGCGATAAAAAAGAAAATGGTAATGCAGAGCTGAGCGATGAAAACACCAAGAATGCCGCCATTCAGAAGCGGCTCACCCAGAAGCGTAATCGATTCACTGTGCTGAAGTTTTGCAGCGCCGACCTGGTTGCAGTATTTTTCTGCATATTCTGACCCGCGGGACAAGATAGGCTTCTCTGGCCAGAGGGCGCGGGGCACAATCGCGGTTATAAAAAAGAACGGGTCGGTGCTTTCTGCAGACCGATGTTTTTTATAAATGCCGTCCAAACAGTGTGCTGATGTTGTCTGTCTATGAACGAGTTTGGATGTCAATTTTACTGCAAATAATTCAATAAGGGCATGGTCCGTATGGGTGGTTTGAGCTTCCCCCCTTGGGACAATTGTCACCAGAATGGAAAAAGGGATAATCAAAGCGGCCCCGCCAAAAACCCAAAGTAACTTACCGAAGGAGATTTTGATCGTTATTAAAAATAGAGAAATCGCGACGAGAAAAATAAACACGGCGGTTGCTGCTAGACCAGAAACGATCATTGCGCCGAGTGCAAAAAATAATGTAAAGAGTCCGAAACACTTTAGGCTATTCGTGTTTCTGGCGGAGTAGTAAGCGAGAGCGGCGGTTGAAAAT
>CALIBP010000111.1 GCA_938048165.1 uncultured Alphaproteobacteria bacterium
CGGATTTCGGCACCGAGCGCTTCAGATCGCTTTGCTATTGAAAGGGTCATATTCTTCATCGCACCAAGCCTTTTGAATTACCGAATAAATGATAAGGATGAAATGTTGCGCTGTCATCTTAAGCTCCTGTTTAGCCTTCCAATTCCTTTGACCTTTGCGAATAGCGACGATCAACTTAGACTACTGCCCCCGATAGAGATCAGGTACCTCCCATGACCGAGACTGAAGACACAATAGCCCGGCTGGACGCGCTGGAAATACGCATCGTTCATCAGGACAGCATTATTGACGAACTAAGCGAGGTCTCCCTCAAGCAGTGGAATGAAATTAAGTCATTGACCGATCAATTGGATCATCTGACGAACAAGCTTCAGGAACTGGAAAACGGGATCAATAATCCTTCTGACGACGACACCCCGCCCCCGCATTTTTGAAGCAATTTAAAAATCCATTCAAATCGGATAAACAGTAAGTATGTCCACCACCGCCACATTCGACCGATGGCTAAAAAAGACCGTCGAGCAACTCAGCGAAATTGATGGCGTTGAGCACGACACTCTAAACGACGGTACAATTAACTTTAAAATTTCCTATAACGGAGTTTCTCACGAGATGCAGTTAGATGGCTCTGCCAGTGAAATACGCATCCAAAAAGATCAATTCAGCCAAATCCGCGATACCCTCACCAACCTCGGGATCATAGAAGGGCAAACTTACGTGGCACCAAAACGGTCCCGCAAACCGATGTCCCCGGATATGGCCGCTGCGCGCGCCCGGCAACAAAAAGAGTTCCAAGACTGGCAAGAAGTGTGGCGTATTGTCCGCAAAGCGGAAGTGTCACTCGATCGCGAGTACGAGATCTCCAATATGTTGGATTATTACTGACTCCATAAAAAAATGGGTCGGTCCCGAAGAACCAACCCATTTAATGTATTGGTCGGAGCGATAGGATTCGAACCTACGACCCCTTGACCCCCAGTCAAGTGCGCTACCAGACTGCGCCACGCTCCGATATGGGGTTCGCATAGTATAAAGCCCGCGAACCGGCGGGCAATTTACGTGGCTAAACCAGCCAAAGCAATCTCCGAATAACTATATTTCGTCCAGTATTTTTCGAAGAGCAACCAACTCGTCCAAGACCCCCTGAAGTTCTGCACGACGCGCTGGGCTAATATCTGCGACAGCTGATGCCGGTTCAGCAATTGCGAGGCTTTTCTCTGTCGCAGGGGCGGTTTGATCACGGGCTTTCTTTTGGATGCCATCCCGAAGCAACTTTTGAACGCCCTTGATTGTATAACCGTCATCATAAAGAAGAGATCTGATCTGCTTTAAAAGAACGATGTCTTCCGGCCGATAATAGCGTCGGCCCCCACCCCTCTTCATCGGGCGAATCTGGGTAAATTTAGTTTCCCAAAACCGTAATACATGCGAAGGCACGTTTAGTTCACTCGCGACCTCGCTAATGGTTCGGAAGGCCGCTGCTGACTTGCCACCCGGTTTTATGGATTGCTGATCTGTCGGTTCTGCCGCAGCAACGTCAGTCATGCCCCGGTGTTGTCTCCACCGTTATCTGTAGACGGGTTAAGCGTTGAATTGATCTTTTGCTTTAGGACGTTCGACGCTTTGAACACCAGAACACGTCGAGGTTTGATCGGAACCTCTTCACCAGTTTTTGGGTTACGGCCTTTTCTTTCGCCTTTTTGACGTACAGAAAAACTACCAAAAGAAGAAATCTTTACAGACTCTCCTCTAACCAACGTATCCGAGATTTCGTTCAGGACACCTTCAACCAAATCGGCGGATTCGTTCCGCGAGAGCCCTACTTCCTGATAAACCGCTTCACTGAGCTGTGCACGCGTTACTGTTGATCCTGCCATGGTAACCCCCGTAAATCCCTAATGTAGACGGTACCCAAAGCGGATAATCCCGTCAATATCAATAAGATACAATGCGGAGTTAAAGTTTGGGACTGGTCACCCGCAGTCTACCAGCGAATTAGGCTTGCACCCCAGGTAAAGCCACCACCCATCGCTTCCATGACAACGATATCCCTCTCCTTAACACGCCCATCAGCGACAGCCTCACAAAGAGCCAAAGGGATAGAAGCGGCGGAGGTATTGGCATGCCGATCAACCGTAATGACAACCTTTTCTGGAGCCAGTTTCAGTTTTCGCGCGGTACCATCAAGAATGCGCTTGTTCGCCTGATGCGGAACAAGCCAGTCGATATCGGATGCAGTGATATTATTGGCCACCATAGCCTCTCCGAGGACTGACGCCATGTTATTAACCGCATGTTTAAAGACCTCCGGGCCCTGCATGCGTAAATGGCCTACTGTTTGCGTGGAAGAAGGTCCGCCATCAACATAGAGACAATCGTGATGCCGACCATCAGAATGCAAATGATTACTAAGGATGCCACGCGGCACTAAGTCGTCATTCTCTTCATGCGCCTGTAAAACAATGGCGCCGGCGCCGTCGCCGAACAAAACGCAAGTCGTACGGTCTTCCCAATCAAGAATACGCGAAAATGTCTCAGCACCGATCACTAGAACGGTATCGGCCTGGCCAAGCCGAATAAAATTATCAGCCACGTTCAGCGCATAGATAAATCCAGTGCATACGGCCTGTACGTCAAAGGCGGCCCCCTTCGTCATACCTAAAGCAGCCTGAACCCGGGTTGCCGTCGCTGGAAAGGTCTCGTCTGGGGTCGCCGTCGCCAGCACGATCATATCAACATCGGCAGCGTTTATACCGGCAGATATCAAGGCTTCTTTTGCAGCGTTTAACGCTAGATCGGACGTTTTCTCATCATCGGCGGCAATTCGTCTCTCGCGGATGCCTGTGCGCTGCTGAATCCACTCATCAGAGGTATCGACGCGCTCCGCCAACTCTTCATTTGTAACGATACGTTTGGGTAAATAACGCCCGCAGCCGGTAACAATAGAACGTCGGGTCATCCCACCTGCGCCTGGGGAACTTCTTGGTCACCATATTCCGCTAATTCGCGCATGATGAATTCATTAATATCATTTGCTGCCATATCAACTGCTACGCCGATTGCGTTAGCAAATCCAAACGCATCTGTACCGCCATGGCTTTTTACGACCACTCCGTTGAGCCCTAGAAAAGTAGCGCCATTATATCGACGGGGATCAATTCGAGCACGCATCTTAGCTAATGCCCTGCGCGCAAGGAAATAGGACAATTTGGCGAACAGAGAACTTTTGAAAGTTTGGCGCAGATATTCGGAGTAAAGACGTACCGTCCCCTCCAAAGTCTTAAGCACAACATTTCCCGTAAATCCATCAACAACGAATACATCGACTGTCCCGGCTCCAATATCATCGCCTTCTACGAAGCCATGAAATTTGAAGGGGAGTTTCCGTTCCTTAAAGATCGCAGCAGCTTGCCTAACAGCATCACGCCCCTTGACCTCCTCAGCACCGACGTTGAGTAAACCAACTGTTGGCTCTTCTTTTCCAAAAACCGTTCTGGCAAAGGCAGCACCAAGCATACCAAATTGCACCAGATTATCTGCATTTCCTTCAACGTTAGCGCCGAGATCGAGCATCACGCTCTCACCCACCTTGGTTGGGCAAGGTGCAGCGATTGCTGGCCTGTCGATTCCTGGCAGCATTTTGAGTGAGACCTTCGCCATCGCCATGAGAGCGCCGGTATTCCCTGCTGACACGATACCAGCCGCTTCACCGGAATTAACGGCATTGATTGCAAGTTGCATGCTTGAGTTACGGCCCTGTCGTAATGCGACCGTTGGCCGTTCCTCTGAGCTTACGGCATCATCCGTATGATGAATCGTAACCGAGTCTTTAAGTTTTTCGTGTTGTTCGACAAGCGGGGCAATGCGCTTCTCATCGCCAAACAGAATAAAACGAACATCCGGAAAACGGACGCGTGCGAGGGCAGCGCCTTCAACGACGATATCCGGGGCGTTATCTCCGCCCATTGCATCTAGTGCGATCGTCAGCCGCGGACTCAATTCGGGTTCCGTTCGCTTGTTTCAGAAACTAATGTCGGCTTATGCGCCGGTCGCTTCAACGACTTCACGTTCACGATAATAGCCGCATGCCCCGCATACGTGATGGGGACGTTTGAGTTCCCCGCAGTTGGGACATTCAACATTTGCGTCTCCTACCAATGCGTGGTGCGAACGACGCATATTGCGGCGCGATTTCGAGGTTTTCTTCTTGGGTACAGCCATAGTTCAAATTCCAAGTACAGATCGTGGCAAAGCGGCTGTTCTCATACCTAAGTTCTACCGCCACGGCAAGCAGCATCATCGCCTTTTCACCCTCCGGCAGTATTAAAACAGAGCGTTAGTCTACTTGTTTCGCTTTAGGGCCGCCAGTGCCGCAAAGGGTTTCATTGCCGGATCTTCTGGCTCTGGCAAATATGGGCCTAATACCTCATCCGCTATTTCTGGCGATCTGGGATAAGGATCAAGCGCGAGCGCAAGCTCTTCAGAAGCCACCTCACCGATATCAATTAAATCATTTGAGTAGGGTTCAAACTGAACAACGTCATCTAGTTCATCTCTATCTATCTGATTTTCATCATGAAATAAGATCTCGAATTCTTCTTCAATCAAACTTTCAACAGGTGCCATGGAAACGACACAACTCTGGATCACCTTGGCTCTGAGTTTACCCCGTAGGCGAATTGCTTTTTCGCGTCTTAAAAACCTGACCGTCAGAACAGATTCAAAGAACTCTATAGCCTGCAAACCGAACCGTTCTGCGAGGGCAGCACACTCATCCGATTCGGCAGACAGTTCAAATTTTACCGTTTTATCGGTAATTTCCGATGGGTGAATAATAAAAGAAAATTCTGGTTCAATTCCCTCTGCCAGCATTTTTAACGTCCACCACCAATTATTTTCGACGCCTCCGGTGGAGGAAAATCAATTTTTCCCATCAGCAGATCATCGATTGGCAACGCCTCCAGAGAGGGCGCAAGCCACAATACATAATCGGCAATCATTTCTGACTCTCCGATTTTTTTAGCGTCGTCACGAAAAATATTTCTCACCACAGCATCTCGCAATACGGTCCGGTCATTGCTCTGCATAGCCTTTTCATAGGCCGACAATCTGCCATAGAACGCTGTTGCCATTGCTTTTACCCGACGTCCAACACCGAGATCCCCTGCCCCCATCTCTCTCAAAGAACGATCCATATCGGCAAACATTGTGTCAAAAAGGCACTGCGCCAAATCCGCTGTTTTATCGACATCCGCCTTCAAGCGCCGCAATACCAGGAAAATATGAAGCGAAATCATATCAAAGCGGCCATCAACAGAATCGGGGACGCCAAAATCTTCGAATAAAACTGGCTGTCGCGCTTGACCCACAATTGCCACGTACAGCGCATGTGCCTCGTCCTGAGGTTTCTTGCCACCAAAAATCGCCATATAAATATATCCCTAAAGTCAGATCAGGCTGCTTTTCTTGCGTCATCCGAGCGACTATATGTATTGGCAGATAAAGGTTATCACGGTCAACCAAATGCGAATTCAAAGAAGAATTGTTCCCTGGTTCCTAGCGAGCGCCGCTGCTATCGCCCTGACGACAGGCTGCGAAGAAAAGGTCGACGTACGGGGCAATGTCCCCGACCCCAAGCTAGTAGCGGAGTTAAAACCAGGTGTGCACAAACAGCGGGATGTCGAAAGAAAACTCGGTGCCCCCTCTACTATCGCGACTTTTGATAACGAGGTTTGGTATTACATTAATGGGCGTGTCAAATCAGTGTCCTTCTTCAAACCAGAATTATTGGAACGAAAAGTTCTCACCATCCGTTTTGACAAGAAAGGCGTTATTCAAAAAATCCAGGAATTTGATGCTACAAAACAAAAGGAAGTGGAACTCGTCGAACGCGAAACGCCAACCAAGGGCAAGGAACTTACCTTTATTCAACAGATTATTGGCAACATCGGCAAATTCGGAGACCCGAAAGGCGCTGACGATCGGTAAAAGCGTCGCTTCTTTGATAACGAGAGCATAAAAAAAGCCCCGGTGTTTCCACCGGGGCTTTGTTCTTTGTAGCGTTACTCTTCGTTAGGCGACCATCGCCAACAAAAGAATTGCCACGATATTGATGATCTTGATCATCGGGTTAATGGCGGGGCCTGCTGTATCCTTGTACGGATCGCCAACAGTATCACCCGTTACCGCAGCATGATGGGCTTCTGAGCCCTTACCGCCATGATGGCCATCTTCGATGAGTTTCTTGGCATTATCCCAGGCGCCACCGCCCGAAGTCATGGAAATAGCCACGAAAATACCGGTAACAATCGTGCCAAGAAGCAACGCCCCCAACGTCGTCAGTGCCGCTTCCAATCCACCAATTGCACGGAAGACAAAGAACACAGCGACTGGAGCGAGCACCGGCAGCAACGATGGAAGAATCATTTCCTTAATCGCTGACTTGGTCAGAATGTCAACGGCCCGACCATATTCTGGTTTTGCCGTACCATCCATGATGCCAGGGATTTCCTTAAACTGGCGCCGGACCTCGATAACCACAGCACCTGCGGCCCGTCCAACTGCCTGCATGCCCATGGCACCAAACAGGTAAGGAAGCAGTCCACCAAGGAACAGACCGATCACGACATACGGATCCTGCAGCTCAAATTTAATTTTACCAGCCAGCTCCGGGAAATAATGCGCAATATCGGCCGTATAAGCAGCAAACAACACAAGGGCTGCCAACGCAGCAGACCCAATCGCATAGCCCTTGGTTACCGCTTTGGTTGTATTCCCGACCGCATCCAGTGCATCCGTATAATTCCGGACTTCCTCGGGGAGGTCCGCCATCTCAGCAATACCACCGGCATTATCCGTAACAGGACCATAAGCATCCAGTGCAACAATCACGCCACCCAATGCCAACATCGTCGTTGCTGCGATTGCAATGCCGTAAAGACCAGCGGCGAAGTACGAGGTAATAATCCCCGCACATATGACCAAGACCGGCAGTGCCGTTGCTTCCATTGATATGGCCAGCCCGGCAATAACATTAGTGCCATGGCCAGTCTCGGAGGCTTTAGCAACAATCTTGACCGGACGGTGATTGGTTCCTGTGTAGTATTCAGTAATCCACACCAACAGCCCAGTTACTGCAAGCCCAACGAGCGCGCAATAAAGCAAATGGCGAGAGGCAACCCCGGATGTGATCTCCGCTGTCATAGAACCAAACAACCAGTATATCGCACCGCCAATCAGGATAGCCGAGGCGATCATCGAAACGACGAGGCCCTTATACAAGGCACCCATTATGTTGTTGCCACTTCCCAACCGGACAAAGAAAAATCCAATGATAGAGCCAACGATACAGACACCACCAATCAGCAGTGGCAGCGTAATGAGCAGATCTTGCATAACGCCGGTGAAGTAGATCACCGCAAGGAGCATGGTTGCGACCATCGTTACCGCATAAGTCTCGAAAAGGTCAGCTGCCATACCGGCACAGTCACCGACGTTGTCACCTACATTATCCGCGATAACAGCTGCATTCCGCGGGTCGTCTTCCGGGATACCTGCTTCAATCTTACCAACCAGATCGGCACCAACGTCGGCACCTTTCGTGAAGATACCGCCACCTAGACGGGCAAAGATTGAGATAAGCGATGCACCAAACCCTAGCGCCACCATGGCTTCGAGAATGTGGCGCATTCCCTCCGGCGTGCCGGCATCGAAAACTCCGCGTAGAACAAAGAAGTAACCGGCGACACCCAGTAGCCCTAAACCAACAACCAGGATACCCGTCACAGCACCTGACTTGAAAGCAACATCCAAGGCCGGGGCCAATCCACCTGTTCTCGCTGCATCAGCTGTACGAACATTGGCTCGAACCGAAACGTTCATGCCGATATAACCCGTGACTCCGGAGAGGACTGCACCGATAAAGTAGCCGATAGCTACGAACCAGTTCAGGCCAAGGCCGAGCCCTACGCCGATGATAACACCAACAACAGCAATTGTTGTATACTGGCGGTTCAGGTATGCATTAGCGCCTTCCTGGATCGCGGTTGCGATCTCTTGCATCCGTTCGTTGCCTGCACTGGCAGACGTAACGGCACGAATGGCATAAGCGCCATAAACTACGGCCAATGCGCCGCAAAGAAGTATAATCCAATATGCTGTCGACATGGAGTTAGGTCCTTGTTTAATCAGGTCGTAAAATCAGCATTGCCACACCGAGAATTGATCACGACGCCGACAACGCGGAAAACCGCGCGGAACATGCCAGAATAGACCTTACGAAGCAACACCCCCGCCGAATCATAACGGCGTGTCCAAATTCAACGGATATCGCGCTTAAATGCCTGCTGTATCAATAGGTTCTTGATCAGTTCTTTTGAGCCAACGCGATGCGCTACTTGAAGTAGTCGTTTTTTAAAAATTTCGATATCGGGTAATTCGAGGCCCAGTCTTCTAAACGTAACCAAACTATATAATGTTTTATACATTTCATTACGGAATCGCGGGATCATGCGATGAATGTCACTTCGTGCATCCTCAAACCCAAGCTCGATGGCAATCACGATAGTAAACTGCTCCATTACTTCGCCGTTTTGCATCAGCGGTAAAGTAAGGGACGCGTCGTATAGTACCGATGGGCCGATAACCTTTTTTCACTCTTTGGCTTTTTTTCCTTAACTTTTGCGGCAACAGCCTCGCTAGACATCAAGGGCGCGGTCGCAAGCGTTGAGACAGCCGCAAGGGAAA
>CALIBP010000112.1 GCA_938048165.1 uncultured Alphaproteobacteria bacterium
GCCCTTTTTCTCTAACCGACAGAGTGAAACAAGCAGGACAAACACGCAAGGTTCGATGTTGTTTTTGAAAAAAATCCGACGGGTTTGACCTCGTCAGGTCGTGTCTTGAGTGGACGGGGTCGCTGGCAGACCACATATGCATTGTGGGTGCTGGTTAACTGTTGAAATTGCGCCCACCAGACCGGAGAAACAGACTATGCCCAAACATCTTCCCCTTATTCCCGCGCTCTCGGCCGTCGCGTTGCTGCTAGCCCTGCCCGCAACCAGCTTTGCCGATGACGGACTGCACGTCCGTGGCCATCAGCTGGCCCAGGCCGGTCAGGAAACCAACAAAGCTGAAAATGGCAAGAAAGCCAAAAAAACCAGGGTTTCGCGGCGCACCCAACGCTTTATGCGGCTGTATGACCTCGATGGCGACGGCAAGGTAAGCCCCAAAGAGATCGCCAGCGACCAGTCGCGCATCCTTGGCGCCATAGATCTGAATAATGACAAAGGCCTGTCGGTTGACGAAATGCGCCGCCGGGGCCGCAGCCTGCAGATCTGGCAGTCGGTAACTTTGTTCGATCTGCTCGACACTAATGGTGATCAGAAAGTTTCTGCCGCTGAACTCGAAGCCCCCATGCAACGCTGGTTCAAACGCTATGACACCAATGGCGATGGCGACATGGAAGCCAGCGAAGTTCCGCAAAGCCACTGGCGCCGAGGTGGTCGCCGCGGACATGATCGTCGATAACGCCATCGTCAATAGTGGAGAATTGATCGTTGGACGGTAGTTCTCCCAAGAATTGGCCCACCCCCCGTCCCGGGCCCCGTGCGGGCGAGGCCGGTATGTCCGATGACATGCTCCTCGCCCAAATTGGCGCCGGGGATATTGCGGCCTGGGAAGTAATTATCGAGCGGCATTTGCCCGCCGTCAGCCGCTATGCGGCCTATGTCCTTGGCGATAACGCGCAAGGTGAAGACGTCGCACAGGAGACCTTCATCCGGCTCATGAAAAAAGCTCAGAGCTGGGAAGCAAATGGTGCAGGTCTCAAGAGCTGGCTGTTCAGGGTAGCGCGTAATTTGTGTATAGATCAAAAACGCAAGAAACAGCCAGAACCAATTGAAAATGCTGATTTTATAATAGATCCGATTGATGACGCGGCAACGGATCGGCGTATCGATATCGCTAACACGGTAAAGCTCGCTTTGGCAGAGCTACCAGAGCGACAACAGACCGCCATTGTGCTGGTTCATTACGAAGGATTTTCGGGCAGCGAAGCCGCGAATTTTCTCGATATCTCGGTTGAAGCCGTCGAGTCCTTGCTGGCGCGCGCCCGCCGCAGCCTCCGCAAGGCGCTGCAACCTGACGCTACAGAATTACTAGGAGAAAGATGATGTCAGATAAAATCGAACCGATGACCCTGGATCGACTGCGAGAGCTGATTGAAGCCTATGGTGCCAATCCGGAAAGATGGCCCGAACAGGAGCGCGGTCTGGCGGTGGTGTTTATCGCGACTTCCGCGGAAGCGCAGGGCCTTCTCGAAGAAGCCGTAGCCCTCGATAGAGCCCTCGATGCCCTACCGGCCCCAGAACCGTCACAAGCACTCCGAAATGGCATCCTCAACGCCTTCACCCCGGCCAAACCGGTTGCGGCCAATGAAAATGACGGCTTGGTCGCGACCATCACGCGATGGCGGCCCCGGTCACACAGCGCCTGGCACAAGGCAGCGGCAGCTGCGGTGATGTTTGGTGTTTTATGTGGTGTTGGTGTTTCTCAGGTCTTTACCACGACAGGCACGATCGTTATCGCCCAACAACCGTTCCCCCAGTTCATCCAGCCGATCCCTGAACAACCGCTGCAAAACGGTGTCGCCGCCCTTACCCTGGACGGTGAGATCCCCGCGATCCTGGCGAATACCGTGCTTCAGCCGGAGGTTACGAATGACGAGACCGGTGAGGACCCTGAAGTTCCCCTAACCTGACTTCGCAACTGAACTGGTTATTTACCGGTGTAGTTGGGCTTGCGTTTCTCGGCGAAAGCGTCGATGCCTTCCTTGTAATCCGCCGTTGAGCGCAGCTTCTCGTAGGAATGACCCTCGATATCCATCGCCACTTTGAGGCTGGTATCATAGACCGAATTCAACACGCGCTTGAGCGCCCGCAAAGCCAACGGACCCTTCGCATTCAAATTGACCGCATAATCTTCAATCAAAGCCGTCAGCGCCTCTGAATCTTCGGCAAATTCAGTGATTAAGCCCCATTCCTTGGCCTGTGGTGCCGGAATGCGTTTGCCGAGCATCACCATGTCCTTCGCGCGTGTCAGGCCAGCGATCTTCACCACACGAACACTACCGCCAGAGCCTGGCATTTCACCGAGATTGATCTCGGGCAGCGCCACCAGCGTTTCTTTGGTCGCGAGGCGGAAATCACAGGCCATCGCCAACTCAAAACCGACACCAAAGGCATATTTCTCCAGCGCGGCAATAACCGGCTTGGAGCAGCGTTCCGGGGCGCCAATATTCCAGGCAAGATCAGACATACCGTCGAAGGGAATATCCGGGAAACTCTTTACGTCCCCGCCTGAGGTATAGGTGCCGCCCTCGCCGCGGATCACGATCACGCCAACATCGTCATCTTCATCCATCGCTTCGATAATAGCGCGGATTTGCGAACGCCCCCTATAGGACACAATGTTCAAGGGAGGCCGATCAAGAATCAGATATCCTATTTTCTTGTCGGCATCGACTTCGACTCGAAGCCCGTCCAGATCCTTTAACAAAGCGCCTCGTTCGGCCGCGTAATTCTTGGTCATTTTACTTTTTCCTTCACAACGTATTCTCAAAATTCGGCGACACAGTGTAATCCCCATCCCGAAGATGTCGTCGCAACAATTTGCCCGATGCCGATTTCGGCAAGGCTTCAACAAAAACATAGGCCCGTGGCCTCTTAAACCGTGCCAGGGTCGAGTTTGTACAAAACGCATCAAGCGCTTCAGCGGTGGCTTTTTCGCTGGCCGCTTCGATAAAGGCAACCACCTTTTGTCCCCAGCGCTCATCCGGCAAGCCAACGACCGCGGCCGCGGAGACCAGATCACTCCCTGACAGCGTGTCTTCTACCTCTTCGGGGTGGATGTTCTCACCACCCGAAATGATCATATCGTCGATCCGGCCCGAGAGAAATAACTCGCCATCCTCGTCGAAATAGCCGAGATCGCCGGTGAAATACCAGCCATCGCGGATCGCTTTGGCATCAGCGTCAGGCCGGTTCCAATAGCCTGAGAACGCCTCGGGGCTCTGCATTGTTGCAATGACCTCGCCAATCTCATTTGGGACCAAAATCTCGTCCGGTGCCGCCTTGCCATCGGTATCAGCACGCACCACCCGGATCATCTGATTAATGCCGGGCCATCCTGCCGCCCCGGGCTTTTTATCGAGATGATCACAGACGGTGAAAGTAAAAATTTCACTTGATCCATAATAGTTTGCCATAATTTCTGGATGTAATAGATCAAGACAGCGGCGCTCCAGTTCGCTAGTCATCGACATGCCGGCATAGGCGACATTCCGCACTGAAGAAACATCGGTTGCCGCAAAACTTTCTTGGCCCAGCATGTCATGGAACATAGTCGGCACCAGGAACAGTGAATTTACCTTTTCGGCTTCGATCAGCTGTAGCGCCGCGGTCGCATTAAACCCGCGCATATTGACCAAAGCCCCATTGATCATTGTCGAGCACAACAGAATGCGAATACCCATCGTATGGAACAATGGCATGACACCGAGCGCGCTATCACCAAACTGATAGCGGAGATGGGCAATAACCGAAGCTGTCGCCGTGCGTTCTGCCCGGTGCGAGCGCGGCACGCCTTTTGGCCGTCCCGTCGTGCCTGAGGTATAAAGCATCAGGCAAATTTCACTATCTACTGCATCGGCGGGGCCTTTTACCGGGTCGAAAGCCAGCAACTCATTAAAGCTAGCCCCGGGCAGTCCCTCCCCGACGCAAATCAGGATATTGTTAGAGATATGGCTATCCGCCAAAGCGGTTTGGACGGCATCTCCCGCCGCGTCATCGAAAGCAATCAGGGCGGGATCGGCATCGCCGAGGACAAAGGCGACATCATCCGCTGTGGCGCGCCAGTTAAACGGCGTGAAGACTGCCGCCAGCATCTGACAGGCCCAGTACAAGGTCGCCATCTCATAGCGATTGGCCATGATGCAGACCAGCCTGTCACCCCGTTTAAGCCCCATCGCCGACAGACCACCGGCAACGTGCCGGATATCTGCCTGCCAGGAGGCAAAATCGCGACGGATCTCGCCATCAACAAGGGCTAAAGCGGTTGGTTGACGGGCAACCGCAGCGTCAAAGGCATTTCCGAGGTCCATTGGCGTGTTTTGTTGCTGATCCAGAGTTACGTCGTTTGCGCGGTACCGGTGACTTTGACGAACCTGTCCAGCATGCCATCGAGCATTTTATCAAGATCACCGTTCTTGAGACCACCGTCGTCGTCAAAGGCCTGATTGGCCTGTGCCAGCGAGAAGCTGTCCCCGGAAAGCCATAGCCCCATAAAGGACAATGCCGGACGAAGGGCGATCAGACCACGAGCCCCTCCAACCAGGCTGGGGGCCGCCGATGCCAGGAAACAGATCTTGCCGATCGTGGGATAAGGTCGAATCCGCGATAACCAGTCAATCGCGTTCTTTAAAGGCCCGGGTACCCCGTAATTATATTCAGGCGAGACAATGACAATGGCATCAGCAGCCGTAATCCGGTTCGCCAATTCCTGCGTGCCTGCAGGAATCCCATCCGCCGCTTCAACATCGCCATTGTAAAGAGGCATGTCGAACTCACTGAAATCCGCGAAATCGACTTCCGCCCCAAGGACATCCAGCTTGCCGGAAATTACAGTGGCAAGTTTCTTGTTCACGGACTCTTTGCGAAGCGATCCGGCAAAAACGAGTATACGCATCGAACTTTCTCCCTTTCGAAATATGAAGTTGCTGCACCATAATCGTCCGGACGCACAGGGTCCATGGCGGTTGCGCTTTTGATCCATCTCATCGGCGGCTATGATAAAATACGATGACTGATATCCAGATAACCGAAATTACCTCAGATGAAGACATGGAGGCAGCGTTCCACATTCGCCGTGTTGTGTTTTGCGATGAGCAAAAGGTCGACGCGGAAGAAGAATTCGACGGGCTGGATGCTGATTGCCGACAATATCTCGCCCGATATGACGGACGCATTGTTGGTACGGCCCGGCTTCGACAAGACAGTCCCGAGAAAACCAAAATCGAGCGCGTCGCCGTCCTGAAGGAGGACCGCGGCAAAGGCATTGGCCAGGAGCTTATGTTTCGGACGATCAACGATGCCAAATTAGACGGCACCGGAACCATCGCTGTTCACGCGCAATGCCATGCCCAGACATTTTATGAGGCGCTCGGCTTCGTACAGATCGGAGAGGAGTTTGAGGAGGCCGGTATTCCGCATGTTTATATGGAATATCAGCCTTCACCTTGTGCACCCGAAAAAGCACCGTAAACTACGGGGACAACAGGAATAGAGCCAGATGCGCATTATTGAAGAATA
>CALIBP010000113.1 GCA_938048165.1 uncultured Alphaproteobacteria bacterium
GTCAGGTCGCTGACCTTGAAGGGTAGCGCGCGAATAGCGAGGCGAAAACGTTGTATGTCACCAAATGCCTCATTGAAGGCGAAACGGGGCAGATACATAAAATCCGAGTTTTTGTATATCGCGCCCGAGTGCTGACCAAAACCAACCTCAAACCCTGCCGCACGGATTACCTTGCCGACAGCGAGACTATATTCACCATAGGGGTAGGCAATTACCTTGGGAACAAAACCGAGTTCAGCTTCAAAGCGGGCATTTGATGCCTTTAAGTCGGCCATGTTTTGTTCGTCGGACGCATGCGGCATATGCAAATGTGTTGCGGTCTGGCTGCCGATTGTAACGCCCGCCTTATACAACTCACGGAGCTGGTCCCAGGACATATAACCCGGCGTTCTGCGATCAAGCGCTTCCGTCGCGACAAACAGCGTGAAGGGGAGGCCTGCCTTGCGGAGCATTGGCCAGCCGGTTTTGTATACAGACGAAAAGGCGTCATCGATGGTGATGCCAACGGTTTTATCAGGAAGTTCTGTGCCGGCCCGGATCGCTGCCAAAATTTTTGGTACGGGTTTTACGACATAATTGCCATCTTTGAGCTCTTGCAAGTGAGCAGAAAACTGTTCAACGGTCGTATTTGTTGATGGATATCTGCTTTCGCCAAACCGGTGATACATAACGACCACAGCGGAATCTGCCGCAAAAGCCCCCGCCGGTGCGAGCGCTGCGCAAAAGGCAAAGACGATCCAAAATAAATAACGCTTACCGCGAACTGCGGAAGAAAACATTATAGCCAACCAACCCGAATAAAATTTACGATGCTTTTATGACAGGTTTTTATTAAGGATTCGATAGTCTTGTGCTTTCCAGCACCATCATTTTGGAGGCATCATCGATTTAGGTATTTCGGTATCACTGACTAACGGATAGCTTCGCGAATCGAAAAGCTGGTAATGCCACCACTCATTGCGATAAAAATCCCATCCTGCCTGGGTCATTAATCCGAGAAGGATCAGTCGGTTTTGTTGCGCAGTTTTCGAGATTTTATTGTTTCCGTGGTGCGATTTTGGGGTAAATGCGTCAAACCCGGTTCCCATATCGAGAAGCTGGCCGTCCAATGTCGTCAGGCTGAGATCGATGGCTACCCCTCTGGAATGTGGCGACCCTCGCCTGGGGTCTGCGAGAAATTCTGGGTCCGGTGTATGGTTCCACAGAACCCACTGCGCTTCAGAAGGTCGAAAAGCGTCGTAAATTCTTATCCGATAACCAAGATTGGCGGCCGTCTCAATCGCCCGTTTCAACGCACTTGCGGCTTCCGTATGCAAATAGCAAATTGCATTCTGGTATACTGGCTCACCCGTAAAGTTTTCCGGTGTGGCATAGGCCAACGTTATATCAACGTCAAAATCGGGTGCAGCAATTTCAATCAAGTCCATTGGCGAGAGATCTTTCTGACAAAAATTATGACCCTATTCTTCTTGCAAATGATGCGAATCGGAAGATGAAGGTACTCGCGATAGATTCAGCCCTCGGGGCATGTTCAGTGGCGGTTTGGGACCAAAAGGTCATTAGCGGCCAGCAAGAAATTATGTCGCGCGGACATGTTGAAGCGTTAATCCCGATGGTCCAGGCCGTCATAACCGAATCCGGCATGGAATTTTCTCAACTGGAATTGATAGCGGTTTCGATCGGGCCAGGTTCTTTTACCGGATTGCGCGCCGGCTTGGCGGCAGCCCGAGGGCTGGGGATTGCGCTCAATATCCCGGTTCATGGTGTGACCACGCTGGAGGCAGTCGCGGCGTCCGCCATTCGACAGCGGCCACCCGGTCCAGGCGATGCTATCCTCGTTGCCCTCGAAACAAAACGAGCCGACATATATGTTCAAGAGTTTGACCATCAGGGTGTCGCGCAAGGCGAACCATTGGCCCAATTGCCGTTGGTCGCATCCGAATTGCTGACGGATCGCGTCGGCCTCTGTGGCGATGGGGCAGAAAAAGTCCTTGCGGAACTCCCAATGACACGACGGGAAAACGTAAACCATCTTTTGGGTGTTGAACGTCCCGACGCCGGAGAGATTGCTATAATTGCCGCGAACAGGGTGAGGCAGCCGGTTCTGGCTGAGCCTTTATATATCCATCCCCCGGCGGCAAAAATTCCCGTAGCAGCCGGTAGATTGCGACGATGACTCCTCGCAGCGCGGTAGAGGCTCTTAGAACGGCAGATATAGAAATTGTCGCCAAGATTCATGCGACATGTTTTTTTGATGCCTGGGGCCCGTCGATGATCAGACAGGTGCTGGATATGCCTGGGACATTTGGCTTGGTGGCGCGCCGTCAGAACTATAGCTCAATCGTCGGGTTTGCCTTAGCCCGGGTTGCGGCCGATGAATGTGAATTGCTGTCTTTAGGCGTTGCGTCAGAATATCGCGCGAATGGAGCGGGGACACAGCTTCTCACGGCGGCGATGGCCCGTGCGGTTTCTGAGCGAGCGCGCTGGTTTTTTCTCGAGGTTGCCGAAGATAATGAGGCTGCTCTCCGTTTATATGGCGCCCATGGCCTGACCAAAGTTGGCTATCGCTTGAACTACTACGAAAATGCTGATGGGAGCAAAACCAACGCCCTGACAATGCGGTGCGCCCTTCCGGATTTGGTGTAGTCAATATTTAGTATCGTTGCCGACTGCGCCAGATTTGTTGCTATGACTTCTTGATTTTCAGGCAGTGGACGGTGTTTGAATCTGAGCCACCCGGATTTTCGATGGGCTCAAGAGACAAAACGACATGCCCCAGTTCTTTAACGGATGCGGGTACGTTTTCGACAGGCTCTTCTCCAACGAGTCGAATTTCCGCCGTTTCACCTGTAGCCATTTTTTCAATGAGCAATCGTGTCTTTACAAAGGTTATGGGACAGACCTCAGCCGTGATATCAAGAAAATGTTCGGTGTTTGCGGTCATTTGACGTTTTATATAGTCGTGGCTCTCGCGAATAGCTTGCGAGGGTAACATAAGGTTGCGCCGTTATATGGCCAATGGTTTTGTGATCGAAAATAAATTTTGACTTCGCGGTCCCTTTTTGGGCTGTATTCGCTATAGTAGACCCATGGCAAAGGAAAATACGGCCCCCGAAATGAATGCCACGACGTCAAGCATCGAAAGTGCCTGCATCGAAAAAGGGATGAAAATGACCGATCAGCGCCGGGTAATCGCGCGCGTGCTGTCAGATTCTACGGACCACCCAGATGTCGAAGATGTTTACCGTCGGGCATCGGAGATCGATCCCAAAATAAGCATAGCGACTGTTTATCGGACGCTCAGACTATTTGATATCGCGAATATTATCGATCGTCATGACTTTGGCGATGGCCGCGCCCGATACGAGGTTGCAGAAGAAGGTTCACATCACCATCATTTAATTGACATGAAAACAGGTCACGTTCTGGAGTTCGAGAATGAGGAACTTGAGAGCATCAAAAGGCGTATCGCACGTGAACTTGGATACCAGCTTGTCGGTGAGCGGTTGGAGCTATATGGCATTCCATTCGGCGCGGGAGAGGACTCTCCGGAGACTGACAAGGAGTGTTAGTGTCCGGGGCAGCTTGCACCAGACCCTTGTTGTGACCCTACAAAGCTTGCACACCATGACCCGGTGCCTTGCAAGAGCGGTGTGAACCTGGTGGCCGCTATGGACACACTGTCACCAGAAATTGAAACGATTCTTCCTGTCAGGGCCGGAAACCTGACGGTTAGGTTAGCGACATCAGCCGAAGAAATATCGGCGGCTCAGTCCCTTCGTTACCGGGTCTTTTATGAGGAAATGGACGCCATACCGACGGCGGAGATGAAATCGCGTCGCGCCGATTTCGATAGCTTCGATGATGTTTGCGACCATTTGCTCGTAATATGCAAAGACCGCGTTGATCTGCCATGTGGTGTTGTTGGCACGTACCGAATTCTGCGTGGCAGCGTCGCGGCCCAGGGCAAAGGTTTTTATTCTGCGGAAGAGTTTGATTTAGGCGCGCTGCTCCAAATCGAGGGAGAAATTATGGAGCTTGGGCGATCGTGTGTGGACCCTGATCACCGGAACAGGCCAACGATGCAGCTTCTGTGGCAGGCGATTGCTGCCTACGTTCATCACTTTCAGATTGAGGTGTTATTTGGCTGCGCTAGTTTGCCCGGCACTGAGCCCGACGAAATGCATTTACCTCTTTCCTATCTCTATCACTACCATCTTGCCCCTGAGGACCTTCGACCAAGGGCCCTCGCTGAACGCTATGTCGGTCTAAATGGCCTCCCGAAAGAGGACATTGATTGCCGAGCGGCCTGGAAATCGTTACCGCCCCTGATAAAGGGGTATTTGCGCCTAGGCGGTTTCGTTGGTGATGGTGCCGTCGTTGATTCTCAATTCAATACGACCGATGTATCGATCATCGTAAAAACCAAACTTATAACAGAAAAATATTTCCGCCATTATGAACGTTCTGCACACTGGTTGTCCGATCGATAACAGGCTGAGTTCGCCAGTCCGGTCGTTAGTCCGGTTGTCAGCCTATTTAACATTGACGGTAGCTCTGTTGCCTATACAGGCAATTGCTGTCCTCACGGGTACGCGTTTGTCAAAAATCACGCCAATTTTGTATCACCGGCTTTGCGCAAAAATATTTGGCTTTCAAATCCGTACGCATGGCTGCGCTTCTTTAGCCCGACCGACATTGTTCGTCTCAAACCATGTTAGCTACATGGATATTACCGTTTTGGGATCACTGCTTGATGCGTCCTTTATTGCCAAGGCGGAAGTGTCCAAATGGCCGCTTTTCGGGTTGCTCGGGAAGCTTGACCGGACGGTATTTGTGCAGCGGCGCAGTCCACGAGCTGCTGAACAGCGTGATGAGATATCGGGCCGCCTTTCCGATGGTGATAGCTTGATTCTGTTCCCGGAAGGCACGAGCGCTGACGGGCTGCATGTTTTACCTTTTAAGAGCGCCCTTTTTTCAGTTGCCGAGCATCGTGGGCCGTCAGAGCCCCTGGCATTGCAACCGGTCTCAATTTCCTACTCTCATCTCGATGGTATTCCGCTTAGCCGTAATCTTTTGCCACATTTTGCGTGGTATGGCGAAATGACCATGGTGCCGCACCTGTTTACGTTTGTCGGGTTTGGTGTCGTGACAATTGATGTAACATTTCATGAACCTGCCTTAAGTCATGAGTTTCAATCCCGAAAGAGGATGGCGGAATATTGCCACCAGATTGTTTCCGCCGGGGCGAGCCGCTCCAGCCATGCCAAACGTCTGCAGGGCTAGATATAGCTATGTCAGACCCGTCGCGTCAGAGGCCCCCGCCTTTTCTTGACTAATGTCTGAACAATGATAGTGTCCCGTTAACGCCGCGAAAGGATGTCTCCCGCTTTTAGAGATTGTGTAATTGGGTGCGGCGCGCATTTTCGGATTGCTCCTTGGCGAAAAAGGTTTTTATCAAAAGCTACGGCTGTCAGATGAATGTCTACGACTCCGCCCGTATGGCGGATGTCCTAGCGCCTGAAGGCTATGTCTCGACCGATGCAGCATATGACGCTGATCTGGTTATCCTGAACACGTGCCATATTCGCGAGAAGGCGGCGGAAAAAGTTTATTCCGAGCTTGGGCGAATACGGGATTCCAAAGAGGAAGGCACGATGATTGCCGTGGCAGGCTGTGTTGCGCAGGCTGAAGGTGACGAAATTATGCGGCGGGCTCCTTATGTCGATATTGTTGTTGGCCCGCAAAGCTATCACCGACTCCCCAAACTCATTGAGGACGCAAAACCGGCTCAAAAATCCAAAGGCCGTTCTCGTGTGGTCGATACGGACTTTCCCGCTGAATCAAAGTTTGATTTTCTGCCGGCTGCAGAAGTGCATGGGCCTTCTGCGTTCTTAACCATTCAGGAAGGCTGCGATAAGTTTTGCGCCTTTTGTGTTGTGCCCTATACACGCGGTGTTGAATTTTCGCGCCCCGTTGAGGCCGTTCTTAAAGAGGCTCGGCAACTGGTAGCAGATGGCGCGGTTGAACTGACATTGCTCGGGCAAAACGTAAATGCCTATCACGGTGACGACGGCGGTCTTGCGGGTCTCATTCGAAAGCTTGCTGATATTGAAGGCCTGGAGCGTCTTCGCTATACGACCTCACATCCTCGCGATATGGACGCGGACTTGATTGCGGTTCATGGCGATGTTCCGCAGCTTATGCCATATCTGCATCTCCCCATTCAGTCTGGATCTGATGCCATTCTCGCCCGCATGAATCGTAAGCATGGTGCGGCTGATTATCTGAAGATTATTGATGAACTGCGGAAGGTGCGGCCTGATATTGCGCTATCCTCAGATTTTATCGTTGGCCACCCCGGGGAGACGGATGCCGACTTTGAGGCAACGATGTCGTTGATCAGATCTGTGGAATACGCGCAGGCTTATTCATTCAAATACAGCAAGAGACCGGGCACCCCGGCATCAGATATGGATGATCAGATTCCCGAAGACGTGAAGGCGGCGCGCCTGACAGCATTGCAAACTCTGCTTAACGAGCAGCAACTAGCCTTCAACGAGCGCACGGTGGATATCTCAATGCCCGTTCTTTTTGAAAGACGGGGCAAGCTCGCCAATCAAATAGCTGGTCGTAGCCCTTACATGCAGTCTGTGCACGTTACCTGTCAGAATGCCGAAGAAGCCGATCAATATTTCGGGAAAATAGTCCCGGTTCGCGTTACCGGCGCTTTTGCCAACTCGCTCGCCGGATGCCTTGAGAACGAGGCGCGACGAGAGTCGACTCAAAGGGAGCCCGCACGCGCTTGAATTCTGACATTACATTGGGCGATCACCGGAATTCTTCAGAATCTTCATCAGAGAATTCAACCGTCCTGCGCTTTGCAGACAACCGGTTACTACCCTTGTTATTTGGTGAGCATGATCGTCATCTGGCAAGGATCGAAGAAAGTTTCGGCATTCGCATTTCGTCACGCGGAAACAGGATTTCTCTGGCCGGACCGGAATCCGGCGTGGCTCTAGGCGCCAAAACGTTAAACGCTCTTTATCGTCGACTCGAGAAAAAGCTACCGGTTAACCCGGCAGAGGTTGACGCCGCCATTCGGCTGGCAGGAGATTCCAGGGTTAATGGCGGCAGGAGTTCAAAATTGGGTTCAGAAGTTTCCATCCGGACGTCAAAGGGGATGCTCACGGCAAGGTCGGCTGGACAGCTCGATTATATGCAGGCTTTGGCGCGGGATCAGATGGTCTTTGGTATCGGTCCTGCTGGCACCGGTAAAACCTATCTTGCTGTCGCGACGGCTGCTTCCATGCTCATTTCAGGTGAGGTCGATCGCATCATTCTGTCCCGCCCTGCCGTAGAGGCAGGCGAACGCCTCGGTTTCTTGCCCGGTGATTTGCGGGAAAAGATCGACCCTTATTTGGCACCACTCTATGACGCGCTTCATGATATGTTGCCAGCGGACCAGGTGCTCAATCGATTGAACTCTGGAGAGATCGAAGTAGCGCCGTTGGCCTTTATGCGTGGTCGGACATTGTCGCATGCTTATGTCATTTTGGATGAAGCCCAGAACGCGACAAAGACACAGATGAAAATGTTTCTAACGCGCATCGGTGAAGGCTCCCATATGGCCATTACAGGCGATCCCAGTCAGGTCGATTTGCCGTCGGGCACCATCTCGGGGTTAACGCACGCGGTAGATACACTTAGCCATATTGATGGGGTAAGTGTTGTCCGGTTTGGGAGCGCCGATATCGTGCGCCATCGTCTCGTGACCCAGATTGTTAACGCCTATGAAAATGATGATAGAGCACGCCGATCCAGGAAAAATGCTGAGAACCAGTAAATGAGTGTGCCGTTGGTTAACCCGTTATCTGTTGTTGTCGATAGGCGTTGTTCCGCATGGTGTGATCTCGTTCCTGATGCGCAAGAGCTGTGTTGTTCTGCAGCGTTAGCCGCTTACGAGGCGGCTGGTGCGAATTCGGAAGCGACGGAGGTTAGTGTCGTTCTGGCTGATGATGACTTTATTCAGTCGCTCAACAAGGCGTGGCGGCAGCAAGACAAGCCAACGAATGTTTTGGCCTTTCCCTGCGAGGAACTTGACCATTCGGGCAATGCGATAAAACTCCTGGGCGACATTGTCATTGCGGCGGGTGTCGTACAGCGCGAGGCTCAAGAGGAGGATAAAACGGTTGGCCATCATATGACGCATATGGTTGTCCACGGAACGCTTCACCTTTTGGGGTTTGATCATATGTCTGACGATGAGGCCGCCGAGATGGAAGGGTTTGAAACCATTGCACTCGCGGCGCTTGGCATTGATGATCCATATAATTCACTTCGACTTTAGGGCTGGCCTCATTTTTATATGAAAACACACGCTGACAATTCGCATACCCGGAACCAGACGACCGCAACGGAAACGTCAGCAGGCGGCATTGGAGATTGGTTCCGGCGTTTGTTTGGTTTACGCAACGGTGGCGACCTCAGAGGAACGATCGAAGAGCTCATAGAACAGGAGGAGACCGGCGAGTTACCGGCATCCAGCGATGAACTCACTCTGCTTCGTAATATCCTCAACCTTCATGGTTTGACGGTATACGATATCATGGTGCCGCGTGCCGATATTGTCGCTGTCGATATCGATATTACCCTGTCCAAGCTTGTCAGAATTATGAGTGAAGAAGCGCACTCCCGTATTCCGGTGTATCGCGGAACGCTCGATGACATCGCGGGGATGGTCCATATCAAGGACGTGCTCGCCTGCTGGAATAGAGAGCAAAAAGTTACCTTAAATGAGATAGTGCGTTCAGTTCTTTTCGTCGCGCCGTCAATGCCAATCCTCGAGCTCCTGTTGCAGATGCGGGTTAGCCGCGTTCATCTTGCTCTGGTCGTTGATGAGTTTGGCGGCATTGATGGCATGGTAACGATTGAAGACCTCGTCGAGGAAATCGTTGGCGAGATTGAAGATGAACATGATGACGACGACACGCCACGTATCATGGAGCATAGCGATGGTACCCTGGTGGCTGACGCCCGCGTCCCGATCAAGGACTTTGAAGATCGTATGGGCGAGATCCTGACCGAACAGGAACGCGAGGAAGATATTGATACGCTGGGTGGTCTGGTTTTCTTTCTGGCTGGTAGGGTCCCGGTACGAGGTGAAGTTGTGCGCCATGGGTCGGGTGTTGAGTTCGAGGTGCTCGATGCCGACCCAAGACGAATTCGGCGGTTGCGGGTGTGTCAGTCCGCGGCGGTGAATGAAAAAGGGAAATGACGGCCTCTTTTCCTGAGCAGTCACAGGATGTGAGCGGCTTGATTCCCGGTTGGGCTCAAAAAATAAGTGGATTAGAGGGTTGGGCTCGCAGAGCAGTGGCAGCCTGTGCCGGCATAATTGCGACGGCAGCTTTGCCCCCTATTTACGCTCTGCCCTTGGTGCTTATTGCGTTTCCCTGTTTGATTTGGTTGATCGATGGGACGCAAAACTGGCGGCGGGCCTTTTGGGTTGGGTGGTGGTTCGGGCTCGGTCATTTTGCGGCAGGGCTTTATTGGATTGCCCACTCCCTTGTCGTAGATCTTCGGTTTGCCTGGCTTATTCCGTTTGCCGTTCTTTGTATTCCGGCCGTCATCGGCGTTTATGTTGGTGTTGCTACCGCGCTGGCCCGGTTGGTTCCGGGCGGGATTTTGCGCATTGTTGTTTTGGCCGTGAGTTGGGTATTGATGGAATGGTTGCGCGGTCAACTCTTTACAGGATTTCCCTGGAATCCAATCGGTTTGGTTTGGGCGGTGTCCGACGTTGCGATGCAATCGGCATCCTATATCGGCGTTTCGGGGTTGGGCTTGCTTACGGTATTAGGGGCCGCCTTGTTTGCGTTGCCGGGTTATGACGGGGCGGCGTTTCAGTGGCGAAGGTTTTTGCCTGCGGCTGTTTGCATATCGATAGTATTTTTGCCGGGATTGTTGCGATCAGAATATAGAGAGCCGCTAGCGTATCATCCAAATATTCAGCTTCGTGTTGTTCAGCCCAATATCCCCCAAAAGTTAAAATGGCTTCGGTCACGTAAAGATCAGCATTTGGCGACATATTTGGCGCTATCGGGACAGCCTGCTTCACGCGCTCCGACCCACCTTATTTGGCCAGAAACGGCTGTTCCGTTTGTCCTGTCACGTGATGGGTTGCGGCGGCAAAAAGTGGCAGCGGTTATTCCAAAAAAGGGCTTACTTTTGACCGGATCGATTCGGACGAGCGCCAGCGGTGTTAAACCCTTTCAGCTGTGGAACAGTTTTCATGCTTTGTCTGCAAGCGGGGCAATTGAATTAACCCATGATAAATTTCATTTGGTGCCGTTCGGAGAGTACGTCCCGTTTGGGGTGCTTTTGCGCGAGCATTTGGGGCTTAAAAAAATAACCGCAGGGCGTACGGACTTTTCTGCCGGGCCAGGCCCTCGCACTTTGAAATTACCATCGCTTCCTTCGTTTAGCCCGCTCATTTGTTATGAGGTGATTTTTGCCGACAATGTTGTTGACGCGGGCAATCGCCCCAAATGGCTTCTCAACGTTACAAATGATGCCTGGTTTGGAACCAGTTCAGGCCCCCACCAACACTTTGCAATGGCGCGTTTTCGAGCGGTGGAACAGGGATTACCGTTGGTTCGTGCTGCGAATACCGGCATATCTGGGGTGATCGATCCGTTCGGACGTGTAATCAAGCGACTCTCCTTGAATACGCAGGGCGTTATCGATTCGCCTTTGCCAACACCAACGAAAAGCGTCACTTTTTATAGCAAGTTTGGCGATTGGCCTATTCTGGGCCTGTCGATTTTGCTCTTTGTGGCCTCAATTTTGGCAGGGAAGTGGTCCCGTTTGTTGTGATCAAAAAGTGTTCGATTTTATTTTAAAATTATTTCAAAATTGGCAATGCATACGATTGCACTACCACCTAAAACGTGTTTTAACGGATAACGGGGTTAAAAAGAAACCCGAATTAGTTGAATATGAGTTGTAGCGTCAGCATATAAATGGGTGGCAAAGAACTGTCCTAAATTGAAATACGTGAATAAATAAACTAGGGTATCAATATGGTAATGAATTTAGCTGCAGACCCTCCCGAACGTCGCGGACGTCGTGGACGCCGAAGTGGGCCTCATCCAGTAGATATTCACGTCGGCAGCCGGGTGCGAATGCGGCGGACGCTTTTGGGAATGAGCCAGGAAAAGCTTGGTGATGCCCTAGGCCTGACATTTCAGCAGGTCCAAAAATATGAACGGGGCGCTAATCGGATAGGGTCAAGTCGCCTGTTTGAAATTAGCCGTATTCTTGATGTGCCGGTCTCCTTCTTCTTCGAGGAAATTTCGGCGGAAGCTGCCGCTGCCGGGCCATTAACAGATTCTGGTGAGGCACCGTCAGCGGATTCGGAAGAATTTCAGCGTGACCCTTTGGCAAAACGCGAAACACTCGAACTTGTCCGGGCCTATTATCGGATTACCGACCCTCGCGTTCGCAAGCGGGTATTCGAACTTACCAAATCTATCGCAGCTGATACGTCCAGTACCGATTGATCAAGTATAACGAATTCGGAAATGGCCCCTTTAACGAGGGGTAGCGTTTTCAAATTCTATCCTCCCCTCTTGACTGACGGGAGGATTTGCCACAAAACCCCGCCAGACATTTTGTTTGCCGACCTGTTTTTTGCAGGGGAACGGCTTTCTGTTTGTATTGAAGCGTCGGGCGCTGTTGCCCGCCAGCAAGATTTAACCCTGACAGGAGGGTAAGAAATTGCCAAAGGGCACCTATCTTTTTACCAGTGAGTCTGTTTCAGAAGGACATCCCGATAAAGTTTCCGATCGGATTTCTGATGCGGTGTTGGATACTTATTTAGCGGCAGACCCTCTCTCTCGAGTTGCTTGTGAAACTTTATGCACGACCAATCGTGTTGTCCTCGGCGGTGAAGTTAGAGGGCCGGAATCGATCACCAAAGATCTTCTGGAGACGGTTGTACGCGATGCGGTGAAAGAAATTGGCTATGAGCAGGATGGCTTTCACTGGAAAGATGCTTCGGTAGAGATCCATCTGCATCAGCAATCATCTGATATTGCGCAAGGCGTTGATGCCAGCGGCAATAAAGATGAAGGCGCAGGCGATCAGGGCATTATGTTTGGCTATGCCTGCACAGAGACGGACGCTTTGATGCCGGCGCCAATCCAGTTCTCCCATTCAATTTTGCAATCCATGGCGGCGGCTCGTCATTCTGGTGCTGATAAGGGACTCGGGCCGGATTCAAAAAGCCAGGTCACACTTCAATACGTGGATGGCAAGCCGGTTAAGGCAACATCTGTCGTCGTGTCGACTCAGCACGATGAAGAGCTGTCCACAGAACAGGTTCGTGAAATTGTTCGGCCGCACGTTATCAAATGTCTGCCTGAGGGGTGGATGTGTGATGAGGCCGAGTTTTATGTGAATCCGACCGGTCGCTTTGTGGTTGGTGGCCCCGACGGTGACTGCGGTCTGACAGGTCGTAAAATTATTGTTGATACCTATGGTGGGGCTGCGCCACATGGTGGCGGCGCTTTCTCTGGAAAGGACCCAACGAAAGTTGATCGCTCTGCAGCGTACGCTGCACGCTATGTCGCGAAGAATGTCGTGGCGGCGGGTCTTGCGGAACGTTGTGTCATTCAACTCGCTTATGCCATTGGCGTTGCGAAACCGCTCTCGGTATATGTCGATACCTATGGCACCGGCACAGTGGATGAAGAAAAATTATCAGCGGTTATTCAGGATGTCGTTGATCTTTCTCCCCGGGGAATTCGCGAGCATCTGAACCTCAGCCGGCCAATCTATGCCCGGACTTCTGCTTATGGCCATTTCGGGCGCGAGCCTGACAGCGATGGCGGTTTTTCCTGGGAGAAAACCGATATCGCGGCGGACCTAAAGGCTGCATTCGGCTGATTGTACAGCGAACACTTCATGGGCGGCGCAAGGGCCGCCCATTGCGGCCCGCCCGCCAGCAGCTGGTTGATAATCTGCTGCCGACCATCGAAATTGTGGATCCTGCGGAAGACGGCTCCTTTGATCCGAGCGGTTTGTTTGCTGAAAACACTCAAGAGATCTGGCTTGAAATTGGGTTTGGTTCAGGCGAGCACTTGGCACAGCAGGCGATTGACAATCCTGCCGTGGGTTTTATTGGTTGTGAGCCCTATATAAACGGTGTTGCACGGCTGTTGTCAGACATCGACAAACACAACCTGACGAATGTGAGAATTTACCGCGATGATGCCCGTATATTGTTACGTGCTCTGGCCGACGCGTCGATTGGCAGGATATTTATCCTGTTTCCGGACCCCTGGCCTAAATTGCGACATCGCAAACGCCGGATTATCGGCCCCTCTACAATTCCTTCTTTGTGCCGTTTGATGCTAGATGGCACCGAGCTGCGAATCGCAACCGATGACCCCAGCTACAAGGAATGGATTCTACAACATATGCTGGCGTGTGAGGAGTTTGAATGGCGGGCACGTCATCCCCGGGATTGGCGTGAAAGACCGGCTGATTGGCCGGCGACGCGATATGAAATGAAAGCAAATACAGCTGGCCGTCAGTGTAGCTATTTTACGTTTGATCGCCGACGCTGAGGTCAGGCAGCAAAAGGCTTGCGGTGCGGAGCTAAATCACGATATATAGCTGCCAAATACATTCCTTTGGTTTCTTGTAAGAGCCGGTTTTTTGGGAGTGGGCCACCGGCCCACTTTTTTTATTAGCTCTGTTCAAAGGCTGGGGAACCACTATTTATGGTTAAGAACATTAGCGCGAACGGTACAGAAACGATCGAAAAGATGATTGATCCGTCAATTGTTGACGCGGGTTATGATCTCGTTCGTGTGCAGTTTCTGGATGATCGTAGAAAGACATTGCAGATTATGATCGAACGGCGTGATCGCCGTCCGGTAACAGTCGATGATTGCGCGACGGTAAGCCGAATTGTGTCAACATTGCTTGATGTCGAGGATCCGGTTCCTGGCCGGTATAACCTAGAAGTTAGTTCACCCGGGATTGATCGTCCCTTGGTTAAGGTCGATGACTATGTTCGCTATACCGGATTTGAAGCGTCAATTGAGATAAAGCAGGCCTTAGACGGGCGAAAAAAGTTTCGCGGCCGGATTTCCGGTGTTGAGGATTTGAACATTGAGGTGGAATGTGACGGCGAACGCACGACCCTTCCCTTTGAAGAAATTCGACGGGCCTCGCTCGTTATCACTGATGAGTTAATAGAAGCGGCGCGGCGCGAAGCAAGTGCAGCTGCCCAGACGGAGCATTAGGATGGATTTGGAAAACGATACAATTGTCGGTGCAGGGTATGATCGCGGTGAATTGCTGCAGGTCGCTGAAGCGGTAGCGCGAGACAAGGGCATTGAATCTGAGGAAGTCATTGAGGCGATGGAGCAGGCAATTCAGAAAGCTGCTCGGTCGCGCTACGGACATGAAAATGATGTCCGCGCGGAAATTGATCGCAAGTCGGGCGAAATTCATTTGGCCCGTTATATGGAAGTTGCGGATCCCATCGAAAATGACGCGATGCAGATTTCGGTTGAGGATGCGAAACGTTTAAATCCTGAAGCGGAAGTCGGGGACTTTTTGTCCGAGGCTCTGCCGCCTGTTGATTTTGGCCGGATTGCGGCTCAGACCGCTAAACAGGTTATTGTTCAAAAAGTCCGGGAAGCCGAGAGGGCGCGCCAGTACAACGAATATAAAGATCGTGTTGGTGAGATCGTCAACGGCATCGTCAAACGGGCCGAGTTTGGCAATGTGACGGTCGATCTCGGGCGTGGTGAAGCCGTTCTGCGGCGCGACGAAATTATTCCGCGGGAAACATTCCGACCGGGAGATCGCGTGCGGGCTTATATTTACGACGTCCGGGAAGAGATGCGAGGACCACAAATCTTTTTGTCGCGGACCCATCCGCAATTCATGGCGGGTCTCTTTAAACAGGAAGTGCCGGAAATATATGACGGTATCATTGAAATGAATGCTGTTGCCCGTGATCCGGGTAGCCGTGCCAAAATTGCCGTGACTTCCAATGATTCGAGCATTGATCCGGTAGGGGCCTGCGTCGGTATGCGCGGCAGCCGCGTTCAGGCTGTGGTCGGTGAATTGCAGGGCGAGAAGATCGATATCATTCAGTATTCTCCTGACCCGGCGACTTTCATTGTGAATGGGTTGGCGCCAGCGGAGGTTGCCAAGGTCGTTCTTGATGAAGAAGCAAACCGTATCGAGGTCGTCGTCCCTGATGACCAGCTTAGTCTGGCGATTGGCCGCCGTGGTCAGAACGTCCGGCTGGCTTCTCAGCTGACGGGTTGGGATATTGTTATCCTGACGGAAGAGGAAGAATCCGAACGTCGCCAGGAAGAGTTCCGCGCCCGGTCGCAAATGTTTATCGATGCATTGGAAGTTGATGACGTTCTGGCCCATCTGCTGGTTACAGAAGGGTTCTCTTCAGTAGAAGAGGTCGCGTTTGTTCCAATCGAAGATCTGTTGGCGATCGAAGGCTTTGACGAAGAGTTGTCGGAAGAGCTCCGGAATCGGGCGCACATTCATCTTGCAGAAAAGGAAGAAGAGTATGCCACGCGCCGCACAGAGTTAGGCGTTGCCGATGACTTGCTTGAAGTTGACGGGCTGACCGGTGCGATGATTGTAACGCTTGGTGAAGCCGGCATCAAAACGCGTGATGACCTCGCGGACCTTGCTGGTGACGAATTATGTGCGGCGGAAGATGGATTACTTCGCGAATTCCAAATAACAGAAGATGAAGCAAATCAGATAATTATGGCCGCTCGCGCGCATTGGTTCGATGACGAAGAAGAAGCCAGTGATGACGCTGAAGATTCTGAAACTCCAGCAGATGATGCATCCGGTGAAGAGCCGGCTGCTAATGCTTAGGTTCGCGGCGATGAGGTCTTTCAGATCATGTATTCGACGCAAAGCGATCAGCAAAAAACCTCTGCCGGGGGCACAGGAAAGCCGTCCCGTGACCGGCGGTGTTTTGTTACCTATGTCCGCAAGCCGACTGACGAGCTCGTTCGTTTCGTTGTAGCCCCGGATAACAGCATTGTTCCTGACCTGGCAGAACGGTTGCCGGGTAGAGGGTTGTGGCTGTCTTCTTCACGCGAAATCGTGAATACTGCCTGTGCTAAGCGACTTTTTGCAAAAGCCGCCGGTGGTCCGGTAACGGTGCGTGATAACCTGGCCGATGCCATTGAGGAACAGCTTCGCAAACGCTGTCTTGATTTGCTGGGTATGGCGCGGCGCGCCGGAGAAGCGGTCGGTGGGTTTCAGAAGGTTATCTCGGTTTTAGGTACCCGTCCTGCATCCGTTGTATTTTGTGCCTGTGACGGGGCGGATGATGGTCGAAATAAAGTGGTTGCGGTAGCTAAAGGCGCAACAGTTATTGAGGTTTTTACAGGTGTTGAGCTCGGGAGCATTTTCGGGCGTGAGAGAACGGTGTATGTAGCAGTGGCGCAGCAAGCGCTCGGTGCACGTATATTACGTGAGTCTGAACGGTTGGCGGGTTTCCGCCTTGCGGAAACGGTATGAAGGTCTTGGAAATATGAGCGATGACAACGAAGGTAAAAAGGGCGTTTTAAAAGCACGTCCGGGCCGACTTGAACTCAAGAAAACGGTGGATGCCGGGCAGGTGCGCCAGAGCTTCTCGCATGGTCGTACAAAATCGGTTGCTGTTGAGGTTCGTCGAAAGAGAACCTTCACTCAGGGCGCCGGCGGCTCCATGGAGGAAGTTAAACGTAAGGCCGCCGCGAAAGTGGCCGGTGAAAATACCGCGGTTGCGCCAGAGGCTCCTAAAGTAGCGGATAAGCCTGATACCGAGGAATCGAGGCGCCCCGCGGTTCTGCGCACGCTGACAGAACAGGAAGCCGCCGCCCGCGCGAAAGCGTTGGAGGGTGCGCGCTCTGATGAGGGTGGCGCCAACAAGATCCTGGAACGCACGGCCGAAGGGGCTGAAGCGCGCCGGGCAGCGGCCCGCGCTGAAGAGGAAGCTCGAAAAGCTGAAGAAGAAAAACGCCAGGAAGAAGACCGTCTGCGACGCGAAGAAGAAGAGCGTCGTAAACAGGAGGAGGAAGCCGCCGCGAAACGCGCTGCCAAGCAGGCGGCAAAAGCGGAAGAGCGCCTCGTGAGCCGTGAAACTGTCGTTGACCCCGCGACGATTGAGGCGGAAGAAAAAGAATTGGAGGGCCGCGCAAAACGGCCTGCGACTCCTCGGCCTGCTGAAAAACGGCCTGCCGCGCGGCGGACCGAACCTCGGCGCCGCGCTGGTAAATTGACGGTAGCGCAAGCACTGAATGATGATGAACGGGTTCGAAGCCTAGCGTCTGTGCGCCGTGCCCGCGAGCGAGAGCGTCGTAATATGCGGTCGCAGCCGCAAGAGGCTGTCAAGATCGTTCGCGATGTTGTCGTCCCAGAAACAATCACGGTGCAAGAGCTTGCCAACCGTATGGCGGAGCGCGGTGTTGATCTAATCCGCAGTCTGATGAAGCTTGGCGTCATGGCAACGCTGCAGCAGACCATTGATGCTGATACGGCAGAGCTGTTGGTTGCAGAGTATGGCCATAATATGCGGCGGGTGAGTGAGGCGGATGTTGAAATTGGTCTCAAGGGTGACGACGATCCAGAAGAACTGCTTCAGCCGCGCGCTCCCGTTGTGACCGTAATGGGCCATGTTGATCATGGTAAGACGTCGCTACTCGATGCCTTGCGGTCAACAGATGTTGTTAGTGGCGAAGCCGGCGGTATTACCCAGCATATCGGTGCCTATCAGGTAGAAATTCCCTCGGGCGAAAAGATTACTTTCATCGACACTCCGGGCCACGCCGCGTTTACGGCGATGCGCGCTCGTGGTGCCAATGTGACCGATATTGTTATCCTCGTTGTGGCTGCTGATGACGGCATTATGCCGCAAACAATTGAAGCGATTGATCACGCCAAAGCGGCTGAAGTGCCAATCATTGTCGCGATCAACAAGATTGATCGACCGAACGCTGATCCGACGCGTGTGCGGAATGAACTCCTCCAGCATGAGTTGGTGGTTGAAGAGATGGGCGGCGATATTCTGGCCATTGAAGTATCGGCAACCGAAAAAACTAATCTGGATAAACTTCTCGAGGCTGTTCTGCTGCAGGCGGAGATTCTGGAATTGCGGGCCAATCCTGACCGGCCAGCGGAAGGTGTTGTTGTCGAGGCAAATCTTGAGACCGGTCGTGGCGCTGTTGCAACAATGTTGATTCAACGTGGCCAGCTTTCGGTAGGCGATATTATTGTCGCTGGTGCTGAATGGGGTCGTGTCCGGGCCATTTCGGACTATGAAGGAAATTCGATCAAGGAAGCGGGCCCGTCACAGCCTGTTGAGGTGATGGGGTTAAGCGGTTCGCCGTCGGCGGGTAACGAGTTCGCTGTCGTTGAAAATGAGCAACGCGCGCGGGAAATCACCGAATTTCGCTCACGTCGTAACCGGGCACAAAAATCTGCGGCGGCCCCACGGGGAACTTTGGAGCAGATGTTCCTTGAAATTGAAGCCGGCGAGCTTCAGGAGCTGCCAGTCCTCATCAAAGCGGATACCAACGGATCGGTCGAAGCGATCATTGGCAGTCTGGAAAAAATTGGCACTGACGAAGTAACGGCACGCGTCCTGCATTCTGGTGTCGGTGGCATCAATGAATCCGATGTGAGCCTAGCCCAGGCATCGAATGCCTTTATCGTTGGCTTCAACGTTCGTGCCAATGCCCAGGCGCGGGATTTTGCCCGTAAGGAAAACATCGATATCCGTTACTACTCGGTGATTTACAACCTGTTGGACGATATCAAGGATATGCTCAGCGGCATGTTGGCACCGGAGAGCAGGGAAACGTTCCTTGGCAACGCCGAAATTCTCGAAGTGTTCAATATCAGCAAGGTTGGTAAAATTGCTGGCTGTAAGGTCACTGAAGGAATGGTCAAGCGTGGCTCGGCGGTGAGATTGTTGCGCGACGATGTTGTCATCCATGAAGGTAGCCTTGGCACCTTGAAGAGATTCAAGGACGAGGTCCGTGAAGTCCGTGATGGCATGGAATGCGGCATGGCGTTCGAAAACTATCAGGATATCAAGGCCGGTGATGTTATCGAGTGCTTTGACGTCGAAGAGGTCGCGCGTTCACTTTAGGATATGACGTCAAATTATTGACGGCGGAATCGTTATGGCAAATCGGCGAAACAGCGGACAACGCGCGGGTCGCGAGCGCACCCAGCGTCAGTTGCGGGTGGGCGAGCTTATTCGCCATGCCTTAGTAGAAATTCTGATGCGGGGGGAATTACGGGATCCTGATCTTGTGGGTGTTTCCATCACAATTTCCGAAGTTCGGGTCAGCCCTGATCTTAAGAACGCCACAGCGTTTGTGATGCCGCTCGGCGGTAAAGAGGTTCCCAAAATTGTGGCGGCCCTCAAGCGAGCGGCACCTTTTTTGCGTCGGCAAGTCGGAGCTTCGGCAACCATGCGCTATATGCCCGCCTTAAATTTCGTCGCCGATGAAGCCTTTGAAGAAGGCGCTAAAATAGATGCGCTTCTGCGCTCAGCCGAATTATCACGCGATTCGTCTGCTGCGGACACAGACGATGGCGAGGGTGACAAAAGCTTATAATGGCGCGCAAACGACGCGGCCAACCTATTCATGGTTGGGTATCAATCGACAAACCGGCCGGACGCACTTCTGCGCAGGTGACGGCGCAGGTTCGGCGCGCGCTGGATGCTGCCAAGGCGGGGCATGGTGGGACTTTGGACCCCATCGCGACCGGGGTTCTTCCAATTGCCCTTGGTGAGGCAACGAAAACGGTTTCCTACGTCATGGATGGTATGAAACGTTACCGGTTTACCGTGCGCTGGGGAGAAGAACGGGCTACGGATGACCTCGAAGGAGATGTCACCAATACCTGCGCAGAACGCCCCTCTGAAGCGGCTATCCAGGGTGTTTTGCCAGAGTTCATTGGTGTCATTGAGCAAGTCCCGCCTGATTATTCAGCGATTAAGCTCGATGGCAAGCGGGCCTATGATTTAGCGCGGGCGGGTGAAGAAGTGTCGATTGCCAAGCGAGAGGTCCATATCGATGAATTTTCACTGATTTCGATGCCCGATGAAGACCATGCGGTATTTGAGGTTGCGAGTGGCAAAGGGACCTATATGCGCAGCCTGGCACGGGATATCGCCCGTCGCCTGGGCACGGTTGGACATATAGCTGAGCTCCGAAGAACGCATTGCGGCCCGTTTTCAGAAACCGCTTCGATTTCGCTGGAATCTCTCGAAACTCTGGTGCATAGTGCCCCGCCTTCCGACTACCTGCTTGCGGTTGAGACCGCGCTGGACGACATCCCGGCGCTGGCCTTGAACGAAGCTCAAGCCGATCACCTAAGACATGGGCGACCGGTACGGGTTCAGGATCCGGGAGGACGTTCCTTTGTAGAGACCGGTTCGCTGGTTGAGGGGGACGTGCTTTGTGCCATGGCTGATGGTCAGCCTGTGGCATTGGCCCGGTTCGTCGATGGAGAAATCCGC
>CALIBP010000114.1 GCA_938048165.1 uncultured Alphaproteobacteria bacterium
AAAGGGATCAGCCACGCAGAAGCGCCGCTATGCGGCTTTGGCAAATTCCGCCTGAATCTCTTTTTCGAAGGCTAATAGCTTCTGAACGCTGGGACGGGTTTCCATCCGGTCGAAATGCGCCTGACAGTTTTTGAACGGTGAAAGGTCAAGCTCAAACTGGCCAGCACGGCGAAAACACCAGTAGAAATTGGTATCGGGCGCTGTAAACCGGTCAAAGAAATATTCCTTTCCGTCGAGCAAATCCTCGGCGACCTGGAAACATTCAAAAACATGCTCTGCGGCATGGTTACGGATATTCTCTTCGGTCCCGGCAATGTCACACACCTTGGGCGGCCCATTAATAACCCGCAGATAAGGGTGAATGCCAGAGGAACACCACGACACCAGCGATACGGCCTGCAACTCATCCCAGGGATCACTCGGCAACAGATTTGCTTCCGGGAACGTCCGGGCAATCCATTGCTGGATTGCAACATTCTCGGTCAGTTTTTTGCCATCGACGACCAGCAGCGGCACCTTATGTTTCGGATTGATCGCCATATACTCCGCCGACATGTGCTGCTGTTTGCGGAAATTGAGCGGCACCGCTTCAAACTCCGCACCAGCCTCAGTCAGCGTAATATAAGGGGCCAATGCGCAGGTGATCGGCGCGTAGTAAAGTTGGATATCCATTGATACGTCTCCAGAATAAATTTGATGACCAAACTATAGCCCGAAAATCATGCGGCGCCAGATGGTTAAACACAGAGAAATCTCGTCATCCCGCACCCGATGCGGGATCCATCGGTAAACCTGCCGAAATGGACCCCGGATCAAGTCCGGGGCGACAGTCATCACTAATTGGTAATGCACTAAGCGAATTTACCTCTATCAATCAGATTCCCTATTTCGGAATAAAGACGAAATTCTTGATGTAGCTGCCCTGGGCGCCCCGTTCGGCATTGATCTGGTGCTCTTCCAGTGACAGTCGGCTGATATTGGAAAACACGCCGTCGATCAGCGCAAACCCGTCATAATCCAGTGCTTTCATCATATCAAACACGTCAGTGACGCCTTCGCCTGCATGGGTGAATTCATTCTCAACGAACAGGTTGGGCCGGTCACGGGCGAGCGTTTCCTGCGCGCCTTCGAGGACCGATTTTTCGTGGCCTTCGACATCGATCTTGATGAAGCCGATATCTTTATAGTCCAGATCATCTATCCGACTGCCGGGCACTTTCACAACACGACCGTCGCCTTCGTCATATTCGATGCTGGCACCGTTGCTCGACCAACCCTTGCGCCCCTTAGGCACAACCAGCTCTGCCTCACCGGTTTTGTCGGACAAGGCCATTTGCAACACGGTGACATTCTTATCAACAACATAGCGCAGGACACGAAGCGGGATCGGGTTGGGCTCGAACGCATAAACATGCGGCGAATATCGCGACAAAAAATAGGTAAACAGGCCGAGATTTGCCCCGACATCCAGACAAATCCGTTTGGGATCGACGATAAACTTCAGGAGCCCCATCTCAGGATCAATCTTGCGCATATATTTGTGCGACCGATGCCGGTAATAGCCGCGAAACGGCACATAGCGGAATTTGATATCAAGACGAATATCGTTGATCAGATCGCGAAAGTTTTCCCGGGGAAGTGTGCTCATCGTCGCCATTATCTTTTAGTTCTTCATCTACCGCATGCTCTAACACGGATTGCCAAGGTATGGCAGAGAGTTGTTCGGTGCAGCAATCGGGCCGTCATTTTCATTCCGACACACTTCGCGGCATAGTAGAGGCAGTGCGGTACGTGAAGTTTACTGCCCGCAGTACTTAAATTGATGGGGCGTAGTCGCAAAAAAAGAACCCGGAAACCAAAGTGTCGGAATACTTTACATCGACATCCAATCAACCTTCCATACCGAACATAAGATGTTGAAAAATAACAATAGTTATATGTTGGCACAGAAATTGCCTGTACCAATGTAACGTGTCAATGGACGTATTGGTTAGATGAACCAGCTGGCGAAAATATTTACGTTTATGTTGTTCGGGTGCCACCCGTCGGTTGCAACCGGAGCAAAAGCATATCCAGCGCTACAGCTCGATATTCTTGGCGGGGTTTATGATTCTGTCACGCAAACTGTCACGTCAGACGGCCCCACATTTACGCTAATTGCGCTTGCCACACCAACTGGCAGTACATCAGCCGCCGAAATTTTAGCGGATACGTATTATATTTCGACCGGGATAAATTCCGCGCCGGAGCAAAGTGCTGGATTTAATGTTGGGTCCTTTACAATTGGCGGAACCACCATTCAAGCAACCGATGCAGGAATGGAATACGGTACGCCGCCTATCGATGCGGCCCACAACACAGATCTACCAGGTCATGGCGTTTACCCAACGTACTACCATGAAATTTAATTTCAATTTAACGCTAACGATACGACGACGAGTTACAACTCACAGGACGATACCGGCGGTATTCTATTTGACGAAAATGGAGTGGGCAGTTTCTTCGTAAAGCTGGAAATTGATGCCAGAGGCTTATATGGCGAAACTCTGCATTTCGATCTCTACAACACAGAACTCAGAAACAACGGCAGTACTGCGGTTGATAATTTCGCGCCATTTTCTCACGATGCTCAATCAGCGTACAATACATCTAATGTTGACCCGGGTGACATACCGGAACCAGCGACTGTCATCATATTCATGATGAGCCTGGCGTTATTAATTTATATGCGCCGACGCAGCTCAAATATCCCCGCAAATTCTCTGCCAATCCCGGCATAAGTATTATCAAATTAAGATTGTGAAGCTTGATGCTACGTCATGGACGAGCTATCAACAGCCCGCAAGACATGAGATTATACCGTTCATTAGGAGAAAACTTATGGCCCAGGCCGAAGCAAGACATATTCTGGTTGATACTGAGGAGCTTTGCGAAGAGCTCAAAACACAGATTGCCGGTGGCGCTGATTTTGGCGACCTCGCAAAAGAGCATTCTTCCTGCCCCTCCGGTGCCAGCGGTGGCGTCCTTGGTTCTTTTGGCCCCGGTCAGATGGTTCCCGAATTTGATCAGGTGGTTTTCAGCGCGCCGGTCAATGAAGTTCAGGGTCCGGTCAAAACCCAGTTTGGCTATCACCTGCTTGAAGTGACCAGCCGCACCGACTGATTACCGAGTTAAGCATTTGATTGTGGGGACGACCCTAGAGGTCGTACCCCGCCATCAGATCATCAACGACATTATCAAGCTTGTCCCACCCGGCGAGCTGATAGCTGTAAAGATCCATAATAAAGCCCGGCCCTGCATAGAATTTCTCATAGAGCATGTGTCGCCCGGCAAATTCCGTCCCCAGTATATCCCAGGCCAGCCGGAACAGTTTCATTCGGTCTTTGGCGCTCTGATCAGGGAGCGACCAGTAAGTCTCAAACTTTTTGTTGAGTTCCGGATCCTCCATCACGGAAGAATCCGCCGGCATCTGAATCGGTCCGCCACCCGTTAATTCGCGTACGACATCGCAAATCTTTGAATGGTTGTTGGTGCACCAGTGCAGGGCGGCATACATAAAGCGACGATTGATCGTTACGTGGCCATTCGGCATATCCTCGCAATCAAATATCTGGCCACGCACCATACCTTCCAATGTCGCAAGCTGCGCCGCCAGATTGCCCAGCGTACTCTGAACCGCCGGTATGGCACCTGCCTTGTTGGATTCTGTCAGCTTGTGCGCGATCGCAACAATCAGCCGTAGTTTCTCAACAAACCGAATATTTGCCTGATGATTAGCCAGCGAGTGGCCCGGCGTTCTGAAATATATCTCACGGGTCATCGCAACATTATCGTGCAGGAACACCCGATCCCACGGCACTTTGACATTTTCGAAAAGGATTGCCGCATCGGTTTCGTCATAACGCGTTGAAAGCGGCATATCGAATTCGCTGTTCGCCATCGCCTCATAGGATTTGCGTGACCAGATCGAGACGCCATCGAGATTGAGCGGCACGGCACAGGTAATCGTTTCCGCTTCGTTGCCCGGTGGCACCGGTTGCAGATTGCCGACCCAGGTTTCATGGCAATAGATCGATCCGGTTCCGATCATTTTAAGCCCGTTAATGGTCACCCCTTCATCATCTTCGGAGACCACCCGCAGCGTTGGTGAGATAGCTCCAGCGGCTTCAATATCCGCCCCCGCACGGCGCGAGCCCTGCGGATTGGTGACCGCATGAGACATAAACAAATCTTCCCGACGTGCCTTGCGGTAATAGGCGTCGAGACGATCACCGGCCCCGTCTAGGATTTCATTGAAGAGCTCTGGCTGCGTTGCCAGACCGGTCAAATAGCTTGGAAAGTTGTCCGGCGAGCGCCCCATAAAGCCATGCGTCCAGGAGGCAATCCGGCGGTGCGTTTCGTACCGTTTCTCAAGGTCATCGCGGCTTTTAGGCTTGAGGAAATAGGTTGAAAACTCTTCACCATCTTCCTCACTGACCATCACATCGCGGTTCTCAGGTGCGGCTTTGCGATCATAAATCATCGCAATCGTTTCAGCTCCCTTGGCAAAGGCCGGATGGGTCGTAATGTCCTCAACCAACTCTTTACCGATGTAAACTTTGCGGCCGTCACGGATACTCTCGAGATACTCTTTACCGGTTAACATCTATATCGCCTCACGCTGTAGTCAAAATGGCCCGCACCGGCGCCCCATCGGCACCGGCAATCTTCATGGGAAGACAGGTTAGAGTATAGGCCCCTGGCGCAATTTCGCGAAGGTCCAGCCCCTCAACTATGATCACCTCAACGCTCAGCAGAATGACATGTGTTGCTGCATCCCTGTCCGCGAAAAGTTGAATTGACAGATAGTCAATACCAATCAACCCAATGCCACGATCAACAACCCATTGCGCCGCTTCCCTGGTGATGGCGACAAATTCGACGTCAAAATCATGATTAGGGGTTTCCCAAAGCGCTGAATTGTCGGTTTTCAATAGCAATCGTTT
>CALIBP010000115.1 GCA_938048165.1 uncultured Alphaproteobacteria bacterium
CACTTAACGCCATATCATCCTCGCCTTATCGTTTTGTCTGGTCGATTTACGCGATTTTATGACGGTGACCGTAGGTAGAGAGTATTAATGTCCGGTAAGATTCAAAAACTATCGTTTCGAAATCATTTAAAATTTTCGAAGAAATTCGGGGTTTTCGGGGAGAAAAGATCGGGGTTCCACCGATCTGGAAGAACCCCGGTCAAATTCTAGAAGACCGGTTTTTTTAGCCGCCGGCTTTAGGCCTTGGTGTCATGATCGGCATTTCAGCTGTGTTAACCGGTGTAGAGACACCAACGGACTTACCGTGGCCACCACTACAGGCTTGGGCTGTCGTTACTGTTGCGAGAGCGAAAAGGCCCGCCGCCGTGACGCTAAGAAGATACTTCATCGGGTATTCCTCCTTAAAGTGATCACGTAAAAATTCTAGGGCCGTTGTTCGACCGCAACAAGAAATTTCGCTGTTACGATGCCGCTATTTTATCGAGCTCCTTAAGGACGGCACTGCCCATTTCCTCAGTTGATACCATCTGCATACCGTCGGACATGATGTCTCCGGTGCGTAGTCCGGCATTGAGCACAGCTTCAACCGCAGCTTCGACGTTATCTGCGTCCTCAGCCATATCAAATGAATAGCGCAGCATCATGGCGAAACTCAGCATCATCGCCAGTGGATTGGCTTTACCCTGCCCGGCAATATCAGGAGCTGTGCCATGTACTGGTTCGTACAAGGCGTGACGCTTACCGCTGGCGTCAGGTGCACCTAAAGATGCTGACGGTAGCATACCAAGCGACCCGGTCGCCATTGATGCACAATCAGACAGGATATCGCCAAACATGTTGGTCGTAACGATCACGTCAAACTGCTTTGGATCGCGGACAAGCTGCATGGCGGCGTTATCAACCAGCATGTGAGACAGCTCAATATCTGGATAATCGGGCGCGATACGGACGACTTCTTCACGCCACATCTTCGTACTTTCCAGGACATTTGCTTTATCGATTGAACACAGCTTCTTGCCGCGCTTCTGAGCAAGTTCAAAACCCACCCGGGCAATACGTTCAACTTCTGGTGTGGTATAGACCAAAGAGTTGTAGCCGCGTTTACCGCCGCCAGGCAGATCCTCAACTCCGCGCGGCTCACCGAAATAGATGCCGCCCGTCAATTCGCGGACGATCAGAATATCAAGCCCGGCGACGATCTCACGCTTGAGGCTCGACGCATCGGCCAGGGCATCAAAAACAATGGCCGGGCGCAAATTGGCAAACAGGCCCAAATCCTTGCGAATGCGCAACAAGCCCGCTTCGGGACGAATATCAAAATCGACATTATCCCATTTCGGGCCGCCAACAGCACCAAGCAGAACAGCATCAGCAGCCTTGGCCGCTTCCACCGTTTCATCCTTCATCGGAACGCCATGGGCGTCGATACAGCAGCCACCGATTATATCTTCTTCCGTATCGAAGCTGACCTGGCGGTTACTTTCCATCCAGTCCATAACCCGACGAACCTCGCCCATCACCTCGGGGCCAATCCCGTCGCCGGGTAACATCAATACTTTTTTATTGGCAGCCATTTTAATCTTCCTTCTCAGTGCCGAAAATTTCCGCGCGAAGCTCTAGCATACAGCTGCGTCGGTTGGGAGTCCCCGATACGCTATTCCAGAAAAAAGGGCGGACCCGAAGGTCCGCCCCGAATGCATCGGATAGTTTCGAGCGTTATGCATAGAGCCAGGGCTCTGACGCTTTCTGTTTTTCCTCATATGACGAAATCGACGATTCTTTTTGCAAGGTCAGCCCGATATCATCGAGCCCGTTGAGCAAGCAATGTTTTTTGAAGGAATCAACTTCGAAGGTGATTTTCTCACCATCAGAATTGGTGATTTCCTGATTTTCAAGATCAACCGTCATGGTCGCATTGGCACCACGCTCGGCGCCATCCATCAGCTTCTCCAATTCTTCCGGCGTTACTTTGATCAACAGAATGCCGTTCTTGGAGCTGTTATTGTAAAAGATGTCGGCGAAATCCGTCGAAATGACACAGCGAATGCCAAAATCGAGCAGTGCCCAGGGCGCATGTTCCCTGGATGATCCACAACCGAAATTATGACCCGCCACGAGAATCTCAGCGTTCCGGTAAGCCGGTTTGTTGAGAACAAAATCAGGATTTTCTTCGCCCGTTTTTGGATCATACCGCAGTGGATCAAACAGATTCTTGCCTAGCCCGGTCCGGGTTAGTGTTTTGAGAAAGCGCGCCGGAATAATCTTATCCGTATCGCAATTAACGATCGGCAAGGGAGCCGCCACAGCAGTTAATTTTGTAAATTTTTCCATTCTAGCGTCTCCTTACTTAATCAGGTCGCGAACGTCAGTCAGGTGGCCGGCAATTGCCGCAGCTGCTGCCATCATTGGGCTAACCAGATGCGTCTGACCACCAGGACCCTGACGGCCCTCGAAGTTACGGTTTGAAGTCGAGGCTGACCGTTCGCCAGGCAACAACATGTCGCCGTTCATCGCGAGACACATCGAGCATCCCGGCTCACGCCAGTGAAAACCCGCTTCCGTAAAGATCTTGTCGAGGCCTTCTTCTTCAGCCTGCATTTTCACCAGACCAGACCCCGGAACCACCATGGCATACACTGAGTCAGCAACCTTGCGGCCCTTTGCAATGGCAGCCGCAGCCCGCATATCTTCGATCCGCGAGTTTGTGCAGGAGCCTATAAAGACCTTATCAACGGCAATGTCGGTCATTTTCATACCGGGTTTAAGGTCCATATATTCGAGAGACCGCTCCATGGCTGAACGACGGTTATCATCTGCGACTTGAGCTGGGTCAGGCACAATACCGGTAATGCCAATCTCGTCTTCCGGGCTGGTTCCCCAGGTTACCTGCGGGACAATCTCGGAAACATCGAGTTCAACTTCCGTATCGTATTTGGCACCGGCGTCAGAAGGTAGCTTCTTCCACTGCTCGACAGCCATTTCCCACTGCGCGCCTTTTGGGCACTGCGGGCGGCCTTTGAGATATTCGAAAGTTTTCTCGTCAGGTGCAACGAGGCCAGCGCGAGCACCAGCTTCGATGGTCATATTGCAAACCGTCATACGGCCTTCCATCGACAGCTCTTCGATCGCCGGCCCTGCATATTCAATGACGTGACCCGTGCCACCAGCGGTGCCGATTTTGCCAATGATAGCCAAAACCAGATCCTTAGCTGTACAGCCCATAGGCAACGACCCGTTGACGGTAATCCGCATGTTTTTCGCAGGGCGTTGGATCAAAGTCTGGGTGGCGAGCACATGCTCAACCTCTGACGTCCCGACACCGAAAGCCAGGGCACCAAAAGCACCATGGGTCGCCGTGTGAGAATCACCACAAACCAGCGTTACGCCGGGCTGAGTGAAACCCTGTTCGGGGCCGATAACATGAACGATACCCTGACGTTCATCATTGATCGAAATATAGGGAAGACCAAACTCTGCAGCGTTCTTTTCAAGCACTTCAAGCTGGATACGGGATTCGTCGTCTTCGATCTCATCTGTGCCACCACGACCTGGCGTTGTCGGCACGTTATGATCCGGCACACAAAGATTCGCTTCCGGTCGCCTCGCCTTACGACCAGATGCCCGCAAACCGTCAAATGCTTGCGCACTGGTGATTTCATGGATCAATTGCCGATCAATATAGATAAGACATGTTCCGTCATCCTGTTCATCAACCAGGTGACTTTCCCAAATCTTATCGAATAATGTCTTAGGTCCCGACATCATCCCGTCTCCCTTTATCAATTTAATAGCTGCCCACTTATCAAGCAGCTATATCGTTACT
>CALIBP010000116.1 GCA_938048165.1 uncultured Alphaproteobacteria bacterium
CCGGGATCCAGCCTACCAGCTGCAGGCAGGTTAGTGACTTAACTGTTTGTCTGGACCCCGCATCAAGTGCGGGGTGACGATAGTGTCAGATATTTCAGTCGAACCCGATTGTCTGGGATCGATTAAAATAAAAACGGCGACCCCTCCATTTGCAGGCGGGATCGCCGTTCTTTTAACAACCTGGCGAACCAGGATTTATCTTTAGCCTTACTGCGTGACGTGGACTTCCACGCGACGGTTGAGGCGTTCACGTTTGCCGTCACCCGTCTTTACGGCCGGTGACTTCTCACCGAAGACTGCAACGGAAAGAGGGTTCTTGAGGCCCGCCTTATCGAATGCAGCAACCACGGCGTTCGCGCGTTTGGTGGCCAGGATGCTGTTATAGTCCTCGTTACCGGCCCGATCAGCATAACCGGTTACCGTGATCTTGGCTTTCTTCTTGACTTCGCCAACGATGAAGTCAACGGCGTTCCGTCCAGCCTTGTTCAGCTTGGAGCTGTTGAAGTCGAAATAGACAACATAGCGGGTTGTCTGTGGAGCTTTCTTCTTCTTTTTCTTGGCTTTCTTTTTCGGCGCCAGGGCGGCTTCAACCTGTTTCATTGCATCGTTGAACTGCTTGCGGCAGGCAGCGATATCTTTTGGCTGAATGTTTTCCTCGGCCTGTTCCATCCAGCAATCAAAGCTTGTCTGGGCCTTGGCAGCCTGACCTGGAATGACTTTGGCAGCACCCTTACCAAGGGCTGATACCAAACGGGCGCGGGCGCTGATCAGCTGGGCTTTATGCGGCGGAACCAGTTTGCGAGAAGAAATGCCCTCTGGTGCTGAGGCTTTGCCCATGGCTGCCATCTTGGCGCGGCTGGAAAAGTCATCGCCTGAGCTCAGGTCGGTCTGGTCGTATTCAGAGTTGGCGAGCTTTACGTAACCGTCGCGCAGCCCTTTGTTAAAGTCTCCGCCCTTGACGGACATGTTGGCGATGTCTGCTGTACCGCATGCGGCCAGAAAGCCAGCCGCCACTGCAACTGCAGTGATTCTTGCAAAAATATCCATGATATTTCTCTATCCTGTTTTTATCCGGTAAATTGTAACTTCCCGATCGATTGGCACTGCGTTTCCGTAGCCCAATACCCCCAAGGACCGTGGTCTATCCTTTTTTTACGCATGGGCAAAAGGTTTGAGGGTAAAAATCACAAAAATTGCTCAGCATTTTAGCGGTTTTCAAGGCGTTATCCGGCTGCTTTGCGTTGTGGCCTTCTGCTCTGGCATACTGGTCTCTGGAATTTAATGGAGAAAAAAATGGCTGTTCCTGGCGTCACTGATACCAAAAATATGTTGCAAAAAGACCTTTACGTGATTTTTACACGCCCCGTCGCACCGCGTGAAGAAATCATGAAATTGCTGCCACAGCATCTGGCACGCCAGGTAGAGCTGGAGAAACAGGGAATCCTGTTTGCCGCTGGACCGATGGAGTCACAGGACGAAGACAAAGTCCGCACGGGCATGATCATTGTGCGGGCGTCTTCTTTCGAGGAAGCTGATGAGATCGCCAAGGCTGACCCGTTTCATGCCGCCGGTTTGCGGGAATATGAAATATGGAACTGGTCGATGAATGAAGGCAGCTTTACCGTCACGATCAACTATTCGGATCAATCCGCCACTGTTGTTTGACCCGGACCGGCTTTAATCGAACCCGTAAAGCTTTGCCGGATTATCCACCAGAATCTGCTGGCGGGTGGCATCGTCGCCCGCCCACTCCATAAACTGGTCAAACAGGTCGGTGTCATTCGGCATCGGATGATCCCACAGGATTGGGTGCGGCCAGTTGGTGCCCCAGATGATGTGATCGGGCCGGGCCTCGATGAGCGCGCGCGCTAAAGGTGTCATGTCATCATAGGGTGGGCCGAGATCAGACAGGCGATACCAGCTCGAAAGCTTGCACCAGATATTGTCGGCATCCTTGAGCAGGGCGAGCAGTGCCTGAAAGCCGTGGTGGTAAATTCCTTCACCACCGCGTACCCGCCCCAAATGGTCTACGACGATGTCTACTGGCAATTTGCGGAGGCGTGGTTCGAGTTCGGCAATTTCGGCGACGGAGTCGAGATGGATAACGATATGCCAGCCGAGGTCTTTGATCCGGGCGGCCATTGGTTCCAGCAGGTCGGTGCCAAAGGCGCCCTTAAGCATGGTCGACAGCCTAATCCCACGAATGCCCCCTTCGGCCATGGCTTCCAGTTCCGCATCTGAAATGTCAGGTTCGACCACGGCGACGCCGCGCAGCCGGTCCGGGGCCTGCGCAATACCATGCAGATCAACCCGATTATCAGAACCGTGCGCACTGCCATGTACGATCACGCCGCGATCAAGCCCCAGCGTATCAAGCAGTTTGAGATAGGCATCGAATGGCGCATCGGGCGGCGTGTAGCCACGGCCCTCGGCATAGGGAAATTGATCCGCCGGACCAAAGATATGCGCCTGGGTACAACAGGCCTTTGGCGGTGGCATAATCCTGGGTGTCTTGAAGTTGTAGTCAGGGCCGGGGCAGGGGCGGGTCATATAGTGTCTTTCTTTTGACAAGCAATTACTGGCTAAACGGCATAACAGAACCGTTGCGCTTTTGTGGTTTTTCGAAACGCCAAAGCTGCCGGGCGAAAGCCCTGTCGGAGCAGCTGTTAAGCGCGAGGGAGCGTGCCTTGTGTTTTGAGGGGAGACGTTTGCCGCCGCGGGTCAGCCGTGATGGCTCTGGCCCGATGGTCAGGCATTTATCGGGGTGGGCCTTTAGAACCAGACGGTAGTTTTGATGGACCCAGCTTTGCTGCGGTGAGCCGTTGCAGGGTTTTAGGACCAGCTCGGCACCGTCCTTCGCATTGGCCGCTTCAACACAAAGATCATATTCCGGCATCTTAAGCAGGCCTTGTTTGATGGCAGCGCTCTCAAACAGCTCATCCTTGTGCCAGATACCTTCCTTGCAGGTGTGAACACTGAGCGGGCGGGCGGTATTCACCCGAGCCTTGTGGCCGGGAATATCGACGCAATGAAAGCGCGGTTCATCGAGTGGATAAAATGCTTTCAGGAATACGGTCTCGGCGTTGGCGAGGCCGGTGCCGAAGATCAAAAACAGGATCAAAATGGACAAGGAGCGCATGACGATTTCCTCTCGATAATTATTCCTAAACGACCTAGCGGCTGACCACAACGGTATGTGGATAACAACTGCGACACGGATTGACCTCGTGCATCCGGTCTATAGAGTGCGGTGCACAAAAATAAGAGATGAGGGCGTTCTTTCGATGGATTACGACTTTGTACCGCCGCCGAAGCGCAAGCCGCTGAAGTGGCCGAACGGCAAAAGACTGGCCGTTCAGGTAACGCTAAATTTGGAATACTGGGACATGATGAAGGAGAGTGACCAGCCGTACTATGCGGGTGGTCCGCCGGCCTTACCCGATGCGATGCCAGGCAATGTGCTTGATGTTCCGAACTTTAGTTGGCGCGAATATGGCCAGCGTGCCGGTATCTGGCGCCTGTTTGATACGTTTGATGAAGTGGGTGTCCCGTCAAGCTGTACTCTCAATGCCAAGCTCGGTCTTGAACGGCGTGACATTGTCGAGGCAGCAAAGGAGCGCGGCTGGGAACTGGTCTGCCATAACTATGAACAGGGCGATCTGCTGACCAACTATCAGTCCGACCCGGCGGCCGAAGAGGCGCTGATCGATAGCGCGCTGAGTGTTTATGAAGATGTTGTCGGTCGCAAATCGCCGGGCTGGTTGTCGTCATCCCTGCGCAGCACGCCTAACACGCCGGAAATTCTTGCCAAGAAAGGCATGAAGTTCATTTGCGATTATATGAATGATGAACAACCTTATCTGATGAAGACGGCGCATGGCGAGATTGTCGCCATTCCTTACTCTATAGAGGTCAATGATTTCGGGTTCTTCCTGCGGCGTAATTTCACCACAACCCAGGCGCTGGAGATGCTCAAAGAGCAGTTTGACCAGCTCTATCTGGAAAGTGCCCAGACGGGCAAGCTGATGAGTGTGGGACTGCACCCGCATGTGTCAGGTCATCCATTCCGCATTCGGGCGATCCGGGAATTCCTCGCCTATGCCAAGAGCTTCGACGACGTGTGGTGGGCGACCCGTGAAGAGATCGCCGACTGGTATCTTGAAAACCACGAAACTCACATTCCGACGCAGGGCTGATCAGCGATGTTGATTATTCAGCAACTCGTCAACGGGCTGATGCTCGGTGGCGTCTATGTGATGGTCGCGGTGGCCTTCACCCTGATCATCGGCATGTTGAACTTCCTGAACTTTACAATTCCGGCCCTGTTCATGTTCGCCGCTGTTCTGATGTATGCGACGATGATGGGACAGCTGCCCTTCGGGAATGATCTGATCCTGTCCATTTTCGGCACCGAGTATCGCTGGGTCGCCGGTATCATCATTGCGCTCGTCGTTATTGCTTTGGTGTCGTTGGTGATTGAGCGCTTCACCTATCGCTATATGAAAGCAAAATATGGTGATGCGACGGAACATGCTTTGCCGCTGGTGAGCTCGCTTGGCTTCCTGATTATTTTTGAGCATCTGGTGGTCAGTACCTGGGGCTCTGATCCGTTGACTGCGACATCGCCCTTTGGTCAGGGCACTTTCAGCATCGATACAATTATCTTCAGCGTGCCGCAGATTGTGAGCCTGGTTCTGTCGCTGGTTGTGGTTGTGGCGCTGAGTGTGATGCTCAAGGCCACCAAACTAGGCCGCGCTCTGCGCGCAATTGCCGAACGTCCGGACACCGCCATATTAATGGGCGTTGAGGTCAGCCGGATCGTGCCGGTTGTTTACGTCATTACCGGTTTGCTGTGCGCGGTTTCCGGCATTCTGTTCACCATCAACTACGCGACAGTTGATGCCTATGTTGGTGATACCGTCGCCACTGTCGCCATTGCCGGTATGGTGCTGGGCGGACTGGGTAATGTCTGGGGTGCCATTATCGGTGGGCTGTTTATCGGCATGCTTGAAGTGATGTCGATCTATATCGTTGGTGCTGACTTTGCCAAAGTGCCTATCTGGGGCCTCCTTTTGATATTGCTAGTCTTTAAACCAACAGGCCTGTTTGGCCATACGCTGATCGGTAAGGGTAAATTCTGATGAGCGGTTATATTGAAGCCCAGCTGATTATCCTGTGCCTGAGCATTATCTATGCCTATGGCATCTTTCTCCCAGCGGCTTCGGGTCAGTTGAATCTCGGAGCCGCCGGATTCATTACCCTCGGCGCCTATGCCAGCGCCTGGTTTAATGCCAGCACCGGTGCGGAACTGCCGATGTGGCTGAGCATCCCCCTGGCGATGATCTTTACCGGGGTGATTGCCTTCGCGATTTCCTTTCCAATTTTGCGAACCCGCGGGGTCTATATGGTGCTGGCGACCTTTGCCTTCGCCGAGGTGGTCTCTGGGGTCGCGATCAATCTGGAGTTTGTCGGTGGCGCGGCCGGGTTTCCGGTCGATGGTCATACAGATGTGACGGTCATTGTGCCGGTAACAATTGGCGTGATCCTGTTCAGCTTTTACTTCATGTCGACGCGGCTCGGCCTGTCTTTGCGCTCAATTCATGATGACGAAAGCGTCGCGACCCTGTTCGGGGTCAACGTGCGGACGTCCAAGGTGGTGGCCTTTACGGTAGGCGCGATGCTGATGAGCCTCGGTGGCTCCCTCTATGGACATCATTACAACTATATCGAAGCGCAGACGTTTAACGTGCTGCTCAGCATCTACATACTTCTCTATGTATTGATGGGCGGAACCCAGACAGCCTGGGGACCGCTGATCGGGGCTGCGTTCTTCGCGATTGTGCCGGAGACATTACGTGAAATAGCGGAATCCGCTGGTCTCAAATGGCTGGCGGAGGGCCGCTTCATCCTGTTCGGTGTGTTTATTGTGCTGTTGATGGTCTTCCGTCCGGAAGGCGTCATGACCAGAACATTGCAGGACAGGCTTGGGGGTGGTCTGTTCCGGCGTAAAAAAACAGCTGTGGAAGAGACAGGGGGTGGCGCATGACGAACCATCTTCTCGAAATCGCCGGCATGCATAAGAGCTTTGGCGGGCTCAAGGTTATTGATGACGTTTCGTTCAAAGTCCGCCGCAGTAGCCGGACGGCCCTGATCGGTCCCAACGGGGCGGGCAAGACAACAGTCTTTAACCTGCTGACCGGGGTGTATCCGATTGATGCCGGGACTATCACAGTCGATGGTCAGGACATTACCGATGTGCCGCCGCAGGATCGCGTCACAGTTGGTATGTCACGTAGTTTCCAGAATATTCGCCTGATGCCGCATCTGAGCACGGTTGAGAACGTAATGCTGGGACAGCATGCGCGGGCCCGCAAGCTCGGGAGTCTGCTGTTTCCGCTCGGCATGCTGCCGCACAATAAATGGCGCCAGGCTGCAGAGGAAGCACTCGAGAATGCCGGGGTTGGCACCTATCCCGGCGAAATCGTATCCAACCTGCCTTACGGTGTACAAAAGCGGATTGAAGTCGTGCGCGCCATGGTCTCTGACCCAAAGCTCCTGCTCCTCGATGAGCCTGCGGCGGGCCTCAACAAAACCGAAACCAACCAGTTACAGGAATTGCTGGAACGCGTGTCGGATCAGGGTGTCACCATCCTGGTTGTTGAGCATGATATGCAATTCGTCCGCGATCTTTGCGATCACATCGTGGTGCTGAATTTCGGCCGCAAGATTTTCGAAGGCACGCCGGAAGAAGTTCATCAGGATCCGGCGGTGCTCGAAGCCTATCTCGGAACGGATGACGATACAGCGGAGGCTGCCAATGCTTCTTGATGTACAAGGCATCGATGTCCGCTATGGCCGTAACCATGCCGTCAAATCTGTTGATCTGACCATGGAGGAGCGTGAGATCGTAACGGTGCTCGGCGC
>CALIBP010000117.1 GCA_938048165.1 uncultured Alphaproteobacteria bacterium
TGCTAAGAAATCTCATGCCAGTGCCGCCGAGGCATTTTTTAAGAAATAGGGGTTACTTTGCCCTTTAATAAATATTGGCGATAATTTTAAAAGTATTTGTCTCGTTAACCATTCTTTAACCTGTAGATTATAGAGTTCAAAGTGATGAATAGGTTTTTCTATCAATCACGTCATTGGATCCTCATCCCATTCTTTTGACGCCTCCCTGTTAAACTAGAGCCGCCCTTGAGGCAGCTTTTTTTCTTTTTAGGTGAAATTTTTATTGTTTCGCTTTAACCAAAGGCTCAAATCAACATAATGAGCACCATGTCTGACACTGCACCCATAAACCCTTTCGTTGAAAAGACTTATCAGGATACCTACGAACTGCTGGTTTCGATACGGGATTATATTTCAGGCTCGATGCAGGATGAAGCGGGGGTGTTGGACCCCCCTGATCAGCTTAGGCTGACGAGAGAGTTATCCTCCATGACGCGGGATTTGACTGACGCGATGGCGTGGTTGATGTTGCAAAAAGCTATTTCAGCCGGGGAGCTTAGTCAGGAAGAGGCAAATACGGAACCTGCTGGAAACCTTGGTGAAAAGGCTGACGACGCCGACGAGGTTGAGGATGCAGAGGGGCTGGCGCGCTTGCCCCTAACAGTACGAAGCCTGATTGACCGGTCTCGCCGGACATGCGCGTTGGTTCGCCAGTTGGCGGCTGATAGCATAAAAGCTGAGATCTAATCCGCGAAAGCGGCTTATTTCAGGCCGAAACCTTCAAACTTCTTATTGAATTTGGCGACCTGGCCATCCTGGCTATTGATACGCTGATCCCCACCGGTCCACGCATTGTGGCTCAAAGGATCAATGTCCAACTTCATCGTGTCACCGGGGCTGCCCCAGGTTGACCGAGTTTTATAGCTGGTGCCGTCAGTCATGACGACAGTGATCTCGTGGTATTCAGGGTGGATATCGGCTTTCATCTTTTCCTCCGCAACGGGCGCGCGTTATATAGCAGAATTTAGAGCAAGAGCAAGCCTTGTATGCAGTATTGAAAGAACGTCTGTTGAACGTTGACGAGGCGGGTTTGGAATGCTTGTTAGGTACCAAATTACCTACAGTTTTGGATTTCGGATAGAGAATGGCGCGACGGCCAGAAAATACATCGGAAGCGGCAGATCGACCGCGGGCGTCAGTGGGGGCGTTGAGGGGCATCGTACCCTATCTAAAGCCCTATAAAGCGGCGATTGCAGGGGCTTTGGTGGCCCTGACGGCGGCGGCTTCTGCTGTTCTGGTTATGGGAGTCGGATTGCGGTCGCTCGTTGATCACGGCTTTAGCGCGGGTAATGAAGAGTTGCTGGACAATGCGCTGATTGGGTTACTGGCCATTATTGTGACTTTGACTGCGGCAACCTATGCCCGGTTTTTTCTTGTATCGTGGATTGGTGAAAAAGTTGTCGCTGATATGAGACGTGATGTTTTTAATCATATCCTCGATCTCGATTCACAATTTTTTGAAACGACCCGAGTTGGTGAAGTCTTATCCCGCCTGACAACGGATACGACTTTGCTCCAATCGGTTGTTGGCTCGCAGGTATCAGTGGCACTGCGTAACTTGCTGCTATTTGTCGGCGGTACGGCAATGTTGGTGATAACCAGCCCACGGTTAACCGGTTTTGTGTTCCTGGTGGTGCCGTTAGTCGTTGTCCCGATAATTTTCTTTGGGCGGCGTGTGCGGAAACTATCTCGGGCCAGTCAGGATCGGGTTGCTGATGTTGGTGCGTTTATCGAGGAAACACTGAATGCGGTGCGGATCGTTCAGGCATTCGGCCATGAGAGAATAGATCGAGCCTTGTTTGGCGGACGCGTTTCAGAAGCGCTGGACACCGCCATTATCCGCATTAGGGCGCGGGCCTTTCTGACCGCAACGGTGATGATGCTGGTGTTTGGTTCGATTGGGGTTATTCTTTGGCTCGGTGGTCATGATGTGATCTCTGGCCGGATTTCCGCTGGCGAGCTTTCTGCGTTTGTTTTCTATGCCATTGTCGTTGCCGGTTCCGTCGGCGCGATCAGTGAGGTCATCGGCGACTTGCAGCGCGCCGCGGGTGCCAGCGAACGGCTTGTTGAACTCCTCGGGACAGTGCCGAAACTCAGATCACCAGATAATCCAAAACCCCTGCCTGATACCGTGACGGGGGCAGTGACGTTTGACAATGTGACGTTCCATTATCCATCGCGTCCGGAAACGCCATCTCTTTCGGATTTCTCACTCGACGTCAAAGCGGGCGAAACAGTGGCGTTGGTCGGTCCGAGTGGTGCCGGTAAATCCACGGTCTTTCAATTATTGCTGCGCTTCTATGATCCCAGTGCAGGCGCCGTGACGTTGGAAGGGCTGGATCTGCGCGAAATTGAACTTGAAGCATTAAGGGCACGTATGGCGATCGTACCGCAGGATGCCGTGATATTTGCTGCCAATGCATGGGAAAATATCGGTTACGGGCGGCCGGAAGCCACTAAGGCGGAAATCCGGGCAGCAGCAGATGCGGCAATGGCAACAGAATTTCTTGATCCCTTGCCCGAAGGATTTGACTCATTCCTTGGTGAAAAGGGTGTGCGGCTCTCAGGTGGGCAGCGACAACGGATTGCGATTGCGCGTGCGATTCTAAGGAACGCCCCGCTTTTGTTGTTGGATGAAGCGACCAGTGCACTAGATGCTGAAAGCGAACGTAGTGTGCAGCAAGCCCTCGACAAAGCGATGTCGAATCGGACGACACTTGTAATTGCCCATCGCCTGGCGACAGTGCTCAAAGCAGACCGCATCGTTGTCATGGATAAGGGACGAATTATCGGAACGGGTACCCATGACGAGTTGATTGCGGAAGGCGGGCTTTATGCACGGCTCGCGGCGCTTCAGTTTGACCGCGAAGAAACATCCCGCGACGCTGCTGAATAGTGTTTATAATTTACTGTTTCTCGCGACTGGGGATTGCCGATATCGTCGTTACCCAGTCCTGAGCTGAGCGGAACCAGCCCTGAGATTTAGGCGTTAACTGACTGCACTGGTTCGTGGTCGGGGTCCGAATGCGAAATTCCTTAGGACCATCACCAACAGAGGTAGAGAAGATATGGGTGCCGCAATCCGGGCAAAATACTTGCGCGCGGTGGTTTCCGCTTTCTGCAGTTTTGACATAAGTTTTTGGCGTACCTGACAGTAACTTAAAGTTTTCCTCCTGGGCGACGACACCAATGCGGAACGCGCCGCCCGAAAATTTTTGGCAATCAGTGCAATGGCATATGCCGCAGCTTTCCGGGTCAACTGTTGCTTCGTATGTAATGGCGCCGCACTGGCAACCGCCGTCGATTTTCATAATCCAATCCTTTAACCAGATTTATAGACAAGTCTTCGTTTTCCACTTTGCCGCGTTTTCACCTTGAAAGCGAGCGGCCTCATGTTAGTCTTTTCATCCTATTCGATTAAGGGATAACAGGGAGAATTGATTAATGAGTTCGTTTAAGAATATTTTGTCGGTGATGACTGGTGCCGCTTTGGGTCTCGGTGTCAGCGCTACAGCCGCACAGGCAGATGCTGTTGCGGATTTTTATAAAGGGAAAACCCTACGCGTAATTGTCGCATCGAGTGCTGGCGGCGGGTATGACGCCTATAGCCGTGTACTGGCAGACCATATTGTCCGCTTTATCCCAGGCAAGCCGAATGCTGTCGCGCAGAATATGCCGGGTGCTGGTGGTTTGCGGGCAGCAAACTTCCTCTATGTCCGTGCGCCAAAAGACGGCACGGTGTTTGGTCATGTACAGCGGACGGCGCCATTCCATGCGATCATGGGACGTCCGGGGGCTGCCTTTGATCCCAACAAGTTTAACTGGATTGGTAGCCTCAATAATGAGGTAACGATTTGTGTTGTTCGTAAGGGAGCAAAAGCAAAAACCTATGAAGATTTGAAAACCACGGTTACCCATATGGGAGGTTCTGGCATCGCCTCGGATAGTGAGACGGTACCGACCTTCCTGAACAACATGCTTGGTTTCAAGTTCAAGGTTATTTCCGGCTATCCGGGTTCTACGGAAACTGCCCTCGCGGTTGAGCGTAAGGAACTTGATGGCATGTGTGGTTCCTACTCTTCGCTGTCGTCAGCGCAGAAGCGCTGGTTCCAGCCGGGCAAGGAATTCGTCAATATTCTGGTCCAGGCTTCGACCCGGAAACATGTGGCTATCCCGCAGGTGCCTTTGGCTGCAGATTTGGCCCAGAACGCCAAAGATAAGGCCATCATGGAGCTGAATGATGCGCGCCTCGAAATGGGTCGTCCATTTGTGGCACCACCAGGTGTTCCGAAAGCACGCGTGAAGGCCCTTCGGGTTGCCTTTAATACGATGGCGGCGGATCCAGACTTTAAGAAAGCGATCCTGAAGCTTGGTCGTGAGCTAAATCCGGTTACGGGTGAAGATGTCCAGGCATTGATCGGCAGGGTGACGAAATCGGATGAGAAGGTTATAGCGGGTCTTAAAGAGGCGCTGATCTACAAAGGCAAAAAGGGCAAAGTTGTCTTTAAGATGGTCAGTCACACCGGTAAGGTGACAAAGACCAAAAAGAAAAACCGGCGAGTATGGATTTCCTACAAAGGTAAAGAAGTACGGGCCAAGGTATCCGGTTCACGTACAAAGGTTACGGTCGACGGTAAGAAGGTTAAGCGGAGTGCTATCAAAGTTGGCATGACCTGCACATTCCTTTATCCATCCGCTGGATCGGAAGCCAAGAAAATCGACTGTAAGAGCTAAAACGCTCAGTCGTTTAAAAATGAACGGTCCCGCCTCGGCGGGGCCGTTTTTTTATGCGTAATTCTTAGCGCCCGGTGAGTTTAAACTCGATCCGGCGATTACGGCTTAACCCGGCAGGGTTGGCACGTGTATCGAGCGGTCTAAATTCCCCGAAGCCGGCGGCGGCCAAGCGATGCGGTGGGATGCCCTGGGCAACCAGCTGTTTGACGACAGCTATCGCGCGGGCTGATGATAACTCCCAGTTTGAGGGAAACTGCGCCGTTTTAATAGGGCGGTTGTCGGTATGACCATCTACTCTCAGGATCCAGTCGATATCCTTGGGGATACGTGCGGCAATTTCTTTGAGGGTTCCGGCGAGCTGGCTGATCTGGTTTTGCCCGGCACCAAACATGTTGGCGGACCCTGACGGGAACAGGACTTCTGATTGAAACACGAAGCGGTCACCCTCCACACGGACGCCTTTTGTGTTCCCAAGAGCGTCCCGCAGTTTTCCAAAAAATTCAGATCGAAAACGAGCGAGTTCCTCTACCTTACTGGCAAGAGCCTCGTTTAGACGTGACCCGAGATTTACGATCTGAACATTCTGTTCGCGTGCTTTCGCCTCTGAGGCTTCCAACGCACTTGAAATGCGGGCTAGCTGCTGACGGAGAGCGGCTATTTGGCGATTGAGCAGGCCGACGCGAGCTCTGGCTTTCTCCGATAAGGCCTTCTCGTCCTCAAGAGATTTGGCTGAATTCGCCGCCGTGTCCTGCATTTGGCTTAACCGGATATCTTTTTCTTTGATTTCCATTTGCGCCAAGGCTGTTCGTTCTTCTGCGGTGCTGAGTTTGGCTTCCAGTGTCTTGCTCCGATCGCGGGCAGTTGTTAATTCCGAATTGCTTTGCTCAAGCGTTGCGGCGAGAGAGCTTACTTTTGATTCTAACGTTGCCCGGACCTTTTTAAGGGCCTCGATGTCATTCTGGAGGCTTTGCAGCCTGGCGAGCTGGACTCGGAGTTTCTCGCGGTCGACTTCTAGTTCCTGTGTCTCGCTGCTAAGCGATTCCGCCAGACGATTACGGTCGTTTGTCATCGCGGCCAGGTTTTGCTGAAGAGTGTCTCGCGCTGAGATTGATCCCTGCAATTCAGTTGAAAGCTGGGCTATTTCCTGTCGTAGATCTTTGTTTGATTCTTTCTCTAAGGCGAGCACTTCCCCGAGCTCGGCAATCTGACGATTTAAGCGATCAAGAGCGTCATTTCGACCGCTTAATATTTCCGAGAGAAAAAACTGCGCGACCGTAAAGATCATCAGCAAAAAGATAACGATAATCAGGAGCGTGGAGATGGCATCGACAAAGCCGGGCCAGATATTTGAGTTGCCGTTGCGTCTGTAGGATCGCGTCGCCATTGACTATCAGTGCCACGCCGTCATTGGTTCGACCGTTCTGCGATTGCGGCCATGGTACGTGATAAAACCCGAATCTCGCTCCGTAGTTCGGAAACCAGTTCGCTACGGCCTGTCCCTAATTCTTCAATGAGCCTTGCGAGTTGTGTATCGATACTGCGCATGGATTTACCCATTGTTTCGTCAGAAGACGAGGCGGCAGAGGCTTCAGCGATCTTGGCGAGCAGCGGCTTTATTTCGAGTTGTGTCTCCGCCAGCTTCGTCATGAGCGACTGCTCTGTCCGCATTTGATCGGTTAAAGTGTCCAGCTTGTTGGTGAGGGACACGACACTGCTGTTGGCGGAAATCCGGCTTTCTTCCCCGCGCTCGAGCGTGCGTTGCAGGCTTTCCAGACTGTCGGCGGTTTGCTCGAGCAGTGCTTGAACATAGGCGGGGACACCCTGATCTCCTTCGCCAATCGCCAGGCTGCCGGAGGATAGTCGTGTCTGGCCCGCCAACCAGTCTTCGAGATCGTTATAAAATCGATTTTGTGCCTGGCCGGCCTGTAGTTCCAAAAACCCTAAGATCAGAGATCCCGCGAGACCGAGCAAAGAAGAGCTAAAAGCAGTTCCCATGCCCGCGAGTGGGGCTTTTAACCCTGCCTTGAGATTGGTGAACACCTGGGCGAGGTCTCCGCCGCTGACGGACAGGCTGCCAATGACATCACCCACAGCACCAATTGTTTGCAGGAGGCCCCAAAAGGTACCGAGCAATCCGAGAAATATTAACAGCCCGATGAGGTACCGAGACAAATCGCGCGATTCTTCGAGGCGTGAAGAGATTCCGTCGAGTAGTGAACTCAGCGATAAGGCAGACAGGCTGAACTGCCCTTTGCGTTCACCCAGCATCGCTGCCATGGGGGCCAGCAACTTCGGCGGTGTTTGGTCAGTGTTGGCGCGGTCGTTGCGGAAGCTTTCGATCCAGGCGACCTCTGGTATGAGAAGGGCGACCTGACGAAAGATATAAATTATCCCGAGGAGGAGGACACCCAAAATGAGACCATTAAGGGCCGGGTTGGCCATAAAGGCGTCGACGAGAGGTGAATACAGACCTGTTACCGCTAGCGCGATAGCAACAATAAAAAGCAGCATTCTTACTAAATAACGCCGGGGACCGTTCATCCGATCTTTCCTGCAGCAGTATGGGATACCAAGGTGATTATAACGGTATCACAATGATTGCGGGTTAGCGCGATGTTACAATTATGTCGATACGGTCGGCGGGACCATTGCCAGAGCGGTTGCCGAGCGCTCTGACGTCGATGCGCGTACCGCGAATACCCTTTTCAATTAAATAGGATCTTGCCGCCAGAGCGCGAGACAGCGAAAGCCGCCGTGCCTGACTTGCAGATCCGTCTTTGGCACCGGCATAGGCGAGGAGCTGAATACGTAGCGCGTCGTTCTTCTTCAGTGACGTTGAAACATCCGTCAAACGGGCGGATGCATCATTATTGAGCTTTGCGGACCCTTCGCTAAAACCGATGCGTGTCGTTGATCCTGCCTTGAGGGGCTTCCCAATAGGTGACAACGATGCGACGCGCGTTTTAGGCTCGACCGCCGGGGTCTTGATCTTTGGTGCCGCAGGGACGGCAGGGCTGGTTGGGACTGGCATACGCGCTGGAGCTGAAATTTTGGGCACTGGCGGTGCCGGTATCGCTTCTGGCAAGGTTGGGGCCGTTGGTGCTGCTAAGGGACGGATTGGACGGGGTGCTGTCTCTATGCTGGGTGCCCGTCGCGCGGTTCGGGTGACTGTACGTGCCGCCTTCCGTGCTTTCGGTCTTTTCGGTGTAGCGCGCTTCCGCATGGCCTTGGGTGGTCGTAGCACGATGCCACTGGAATTGG
>CALIBP010000118.1 GCA_938048165.1 uncultured Alphaproteobacteria bacterium
GACGCAGCAGAGCTTGCAACCAAGGTAAGTGTGTTTGCGGGTGAGCCCTATGCCACTTCATATCCTGCTTCCTGGGGGGCTGCGGTTTCCGTCATCCTTGCCGACGGCACCAAACTGGAATCCTCAAAGCCTGAATGTAAGGGTGATCCGGAAGCGGCACTGAATGACGACGAAATGATCGCTAAAGCGCGAGATCTCATTCGTTTCGGCGGAATTAATGATCCGGCGCGGGTTATTGATGGTATCATGGGAATGTCTCAGGGGGGCAAATCTCCGGATGTTTCCAGCGTATTGTCCACTGCTGCATAATTTCGATATTTTTATGGTTTGAATAAAAATACCGAAAAATTGTGATAATTATGTTGCGATAGGGTAGGGTTGGTGACTATCGTCTCGTAAGTATAAATAGTCCCGTTTGATAATTTAATTGGAGGATGTGATGAAGAAGAGTTTCTTGATTTCAGCGATGGCCGCCGCGGCGGTCTCGTTCGTTTCTGTGCCGTCTGCCAGTGCGGCTGAGTTCGGCTGTAAGACAGCTAAATTGATTGTGCCATGGGGTCCCGGTGGCGGTACCGCAGTACTGTTTGGCCTGTTTGAAAAATACATGAATTCGAATGGCGCCAATCCAAAGATCAAGGTTGTTACGATCCCGGGTCAGGGCGGCAATAAAGGTGCCAAGGTTGCGGTTAAGGAAAAGCCCGATGGCTGTTCGCTGTTTGCGATCCATCAGAGCGCAATTATTTCCAATCTCGCCAAACGTGTTGATTTTAACTACACCGCTTTTGAAACAGTTGCCCATTTGACGGTAACGCCGAGCATCCTGTCGGGTAGCCCAAAAGTACCGTTCGATACGTATGAGGGCATGCTTAAGCATGTCAAAGCCAACCCAGGTAAGGTTAAGGTCGGTGCGTCTCTAGGTGCGACGAGCCATTTCATCTGGCTTCTGTTTGGCGAAAAGACGGGTACGTCCTACAGCTTCGTTCCTGTTCAGGGCGGAACTGGCAAGCGCAAGCAGCTTCTGATGAACAATACCTTCAGCCTTGCTGAAATGAATGAAGCAGCAGCGGCAAAACAATTGAAATCTGGTTTGATGAAACCGTTCGCTATTGCTGCAACGAAACGGTCTCCGGCATTTCCAAACGTTCCGACCCTTCGCGAAAAAGGCGTTGATCTGGTTTATGCCTTGAACCGCGGTATCGTTGCGCCAAAGGGTACGCCAAAGGACAAGATTGCACATTGGGCTGCGGCATTTGAGAAGCCGTTGAAAGACCCGGCTTTCGTTAAATCGATCGCCGCCAAGGGTACTGGCCTTCAGTATATGGGCCCGGAAGCCTACAAGAAGTGGTTTGCGGCTCAGACGGCTGTGTTCACCAAGGTGCATAACAGCATCAAAAAGTAACGTATGATGTTTCAAACAGAGCGGTCTGCAGATTATTGCAGACCGTTCTTTTGATTTTTTTCGTTCAATATGAACCGCCTCAATAGAGACACGATTATCGCAGTAATCCTATTATTGCTCGTGGGCTTCTTCGCCTATACCAGTTTCGCCATCAAGACTCCGGTTTTTGAAAGGCTGGCGCCAGGGCAAATGGGGCCGGGTGTCTGGCCGCGTATTATTTTGACCGGTCTCGCTATTATGGGGCTGATCTATTTTTTTCAATCAATTGTTAGTCCGCCGCCGTCTGGTGAAAAGCGCGGAGGTCTTGTTGGCTGGTACCGCCATTACAAAAATCCGATCTGGTGTTTTGCGGTTTTCGCGGCATTTTTGACTATAATTCCCATTCTCGGCATGTTGATTGCCGGGCTTTTGTTCGTCTTTACGCTGATGACCATGCTGGGGCCAAAGGACGGTGCCGCGATTAAAAGACATGTTCTGACCACCGGCGGCACGGTAGGGGGCATGTGGTTCATCTTCGCCTGTCTGCTCGAAGTGCAATTACCCAAGGGCCAGCTGACAGGTACCTTTGACGAATGGCTGCTCGTTAATATCTGCGGCATTGTGTCTTCCATCGGCGCACTCTTCGCGGACGCAGGGCCGTCTTGTTCTGCTCTCTTGGCAAGTGTGTGAGGGGCTGAGCGATGATCTTTGACAATATCATGCTGGCGACATCGGAGCTGATGTCGATCAGCACCATGCTGTTGATGATTGTTGGTGTTGTTGCAGGTCTGATTGCCGGTGCCATTCCTGGCTTTACTATTGCGATGGCCGTTGTACTGGTTCTGCCTTTTACATTCGGCATGACCGCAGTTCAGGGGCTTGCGACCATGATCGGCGTCTATGTCGGTGGTCTTTCCGGTGGCCTGATGTCTGGTATTTTAACTGGTATTCCTGGCACACCTTCGTCTGTTGCAACGACGTTTGATGGGTTTCCAATGGCCCGAAAAGGTCGTCCCGGTCTGGCGTTGGGAATTGGCGTCTGGGCTTCGTTTTTTGGTGGCGTGATTAGTGCCATCGTTCTGGTTCTTGTTGCACCACAGCTGGCGCGCATAGGACAGGAGTTTCAGCCATGGGATTACTTCGCGCTCATGGCGTTTGCGCTGACCGTGACGGCGTCACTGGCGGGCGACAATATGGTCAAAGGGCTGATTGCCGGGCTGATTGGTCTTTTGGTTGCGACAATTGGCGAGGATGGGGTTGTTGGTGTGCCGCGCTTTACGTTTGGCAGTGAAGCCGTACAGCAGGGTTTTGCTTTCCTGCCGGTGTTGATTGGTCTGTTCGCTTTTACGCGGTTGCTCAGTGATGTTCAGGATACCAAGAAGGCCCAGCAAAATTTAGGAGCTCATTCAGCAGAGTCGGTTCGCATAGAGCATATGAAAGCGGCAAAAGAAGTATTGTCGCGCTGGGGCAATCTTATCCGTTCGTCATTGATTGGCGTCTTTACCGGTGTTTTGCCGGCAGCCGGTAGTTCGATTTCCAACATTCTGGCCTATGACCAGGCCAAAAAATATTCCAAGACACCCGAGAAATTTGGGACCGGAACGATCGACGGCATAGTTGCCCCCGAATCCGCCAATAACGCGACTGCTGGTGGGGCGCTGATTATGATGATGGCGCTGGGTATTCCTGGCGATATCGTAACAGCAGTGATGCTTGGTGCCTTGCTGATCCATGATGTGGTGCCGAGCCCGACCTTTATCTCGGAACAACCGACCATTGCCTACGCGATCTTTATCGCGTTTTTTCTCGCCAACTTTATGATGCTGGCAATGCAGTCTCTGACATTACGGGGCTTTGTCGCGGTGACGCGGGTCCGCATGTATATGCTGGCTTCGATTATTCTGTTCTACTGCGCCCTCGGTGTGTTCGCGCTGAATAACGTTCAGTTTGATATGTGGACCCTGTTCTGGTTTGGAGTTGGCGGCTTCATTATGCGGTCGCTCGGATTTCCAATCGTGCCGGTTATCCTCGGCGTTGTTTTAGGGAATATTGCCGAGAACGCGCTGGCGCAGGTCATTGCGATCTCCACGGATCCAACAATGTTTCTGATGCGGCCCTGGTCACTCTTTTTCATCGTTCTTGGACTCTTCTCTTCGTTTTTTCATGTTTATCAGAAGAACCGGGCCGTTAAACGCTGGACGCTTGGGTTTATTCCGGCGATGTGTGTGTGTCTCAGTTTGCCGGTCTTTATGATGGACGGTGTCGTACGGCCTGTCCTGGGTGTCGGGCTCGGTTTGTTTGGGGTTTACTTAATCGTCCAGCGGGCGCGTTCAGGATGGCAGTTGCCTAAAGCAGAACCGGTCATGGAAGTAGGGGACCTGTAGTATGAACCAGCGCGATAAGGCCGAAAAATTTGCTGCGATGCATAAGGGTGACGACATTCTGGTGCTGCCCAATGCCTGGGATGTCGCCAGCGCCTGCGTATTGGTTGACGCCGGGTTTGAGGCGATTGCCACGACGAGCGGCGGGTGCGCTTTTTCTGTCGGGTTTTGCGATGGTGAACATATTGGTCGCGAGGGCATGACCGAGGTTGTTCGTCGGATAGCCAATGGCGTTCCGGTGCCAGTAAGCGCTGATATGGAAGCCGGCTATGGTGGTAGCCCGGATGATGTCGCGGCCACTGTTAAGGCGGCGCTTGATGCGGGTGCGGTGGGCGTCAATATCGAAGACAGTGACAAAAGCGGACCAAGACGGCTTCATGATCTTGATCTCGCGGTGTCTCGTGTCCGTGCAGCCCGCATGGCGGCTGATGAATTCGGCATACCGGCGGTGATCAATGCCAGAACTGATGGCTATATGCTGGGTAGTGACGAGGACATGTTTGATGAAACCGTCAAACGCGCCAATGCCTACCTTGCGGCAGGCGCTGATTGTGCATTTGTGATTGGGGCGCGAGACGGCGATCTTATTGGTCGTCTTGCTGCTGCGATTGATGGTCCGATGAATGTCCTGGCAGGGCCGGGAACACCACCAGTGTTCCAGCTCAAAGAAATGGGCGTTAAACGGGTAACTGTCGGTGGCAATATTGCCAAGGCGGCCTATACGCTAGTTAAAACTGCCGCCGAAGAGCTACAACAGAGCGGTACCTATGAGTTCGCCGCTGGTGTGTACTCTCAGCCCGAAATGCACCGCATTATCAAGGGTGAATGACCGGAGTTTCTCGTTAGCTGGGGTAGCGGTAGGGCGTTTTTCCGAGCGCTTCAAGGTTTCGGTTCAACCGGTCGAGCAAGGCTGCTAATTCGGTTTCATCTGTTTTATCCAGTGAGGGGCCCGGCTTTCGGGTAGCAGCTGAGCTAATGATGCCGCGGCGGCGAAGAACTTCTTTGCGCAATGACAGCCCGATTCCGATTTGTTGTTCGTGCCTGACCAGTGGCAGATAGGCGTCGAACAAATCTTCTGCTTCTTCTGTCTTTCCCGCAGCGTGCATTGCACAGACCTCGACCATCATTTCAGCGAAGGCAAAGCCAGTCATCGCGCCATCAACACCTCGGTTGAGCTCTTGGGGCAGGTATAACGCCCCATTACCTACAAGAACGCTGACGCGGCGACGGTTACCGTTTTTTTCATCAGCACGAAACTGACTGATTTTACGCAGTCCCGGTGACTCTTCATGTTTGAGGATTTTCAGGCTGGGAAGATCGGCGAATAGTTTGTTGAGTAGATCGACAGAGAAATAGACGCCGGTACTGGGCGGGTAATCCTGCAACACGACAGGTGCATCGCCTATAGTGCTGCAGACGTCGTGAAAATAATTCTCGATCTGGCGGTCGGTTCTGAGTCCTGGCATTGGCGCGACCATAACGCCGGCGGCGCCTGCATCCATGACTTTACCGGTTAGGGACTCGATTGAGCCAAGCGACGGCGCGGAGACACCAACGACAATAGGCACCCGGTCGTTGACTCTTTTGAGAACGCGCTGACAGAACGCCATCGATTCATCCGGTGTCAGTTTTGGTGCTTCGCCCATAACTCCTAAAATGGTCATGCCCGTGACGCCGGAGTCGAGATAGTAATCGATCATTCGGTCAGTACTTTCGAGGTCGAGCGCACCATCGGCTTTGAAAGGGGTTGCGGAAATGATGAAGACGCCTTTAGCATTTTCGTCCAGTTTTGGCGTTGCCATTAAATATCTCCGGTGGTCTCGTTTGTTGACTGTGCTAGCCTCTAGTCTGATCAAACCTGTGGTGTAAGGAAAGACTTTCGTGCCTGAATTCGATCTGGTTATTCGTCATGCGGATGTCGCCACCGAAAGCGACCGGTTCTCGACCGATATCGGGATTTTGGATGGTAAAATCACAGCCCTCGAATCCGGTCTTTCCGAGGGTGAACAGGAAATTGATGCTGCGGGTCGCCTGATTATGCCAGGTGGCGTTGATAGCCATTGTCACGTTGAACAGATTTCCTCCAACGGCGTGTGGACAGCGGATGACTGGTTTACCGCAACCCGGTCGGCAGCATGCGGTGGCACGACAACGATTATCCCGTTTGCCTGCCAGCATCGCGGTCAGTCTTTGCGGGATGTGGTGAAGGATTATCATGATCTAGCCGGGCCAAAGGCAGTGATTGACTATGCGTTTCATCTGATTGTCTCGGATCCCACGGATCAAGTGCTGGGCCAGGAACTGCCTGCTCTAATCAAGGGTGGTTATACCAGCTTCAAGATCTACCTGACCTATGACGCGCTAATGCTGACGGACCGACAGTTTCTCGATGTTCTGGCTGTTGCCCGGCGAGATGGCGCCATGGTTATGGTTCATGCCGAGAATAACGACATGATCAAATGGATGGCAGACCGCTTATTACAGGCAGGGTTGAGGGCGCCGAAGTTTCATGCTGTTGCACGCCCCATGTTGGTGGAGCGGGAAGCGACGCATCGCAGCATCGCGCTTGCGGAACTGGTGGATGTGCCGATTTTGATTGTTCATGTCTCGGGCGGTGAAGCGATTGAACAAATTCGTTGGGCACAGGAGCGCGGCCTCAATGTCTATGGCGAGACATGTCCGCAATATCTATTTCTTACGGAAGATGATTTGGATAAGCCAGGGCTCGAGGGCGCCAAACATATGTGCAGCCCGCCACCGCGCGATAAGGCCAATCAGGAGATTGTCTGGAAAGCTCTTGAAGATGGGTTGTTTGAGGTCTTTTCGTCCGATCACGCTCCCTATCGGTTCGACGACCCGGAAGGAAAATTCAAGGCTGGCAAGGATGCCCACTTCAAACAAATCGCTAATGGCGTTCCGGGGCTTGAAGTCCGGCTACCGCTTTTGTTCTCCGAAGGGGTTGGTAAAGGACGAATTTCGCTTGAGCAGTTTGTCGCCCTGACTGCGACTAATGCGGCAAGGCTATATGGGCTGTTTCCCAGAAAGGGCACCATCGCTGTTGGGTCTGATGCCGATATTACGATTTGGGATCCGGACAAACAGGTCAAGATCAGCCAATCCATCCTACATGATGCGATGGATTACACGCCCTATGATGGGAAGGAAGTTACCGGATGGCCGATAACTACCATTTCTCGAGGGAATGTTGTCTGGGATAAGGAGGAATTTCTTGGTGGCCCAGGGAAGGGAGAATTTCTGCCCTGCGATACGCCACCCGCCCTGTCAGCGGAACGACGCCCCGTTACGGCGTTTGATCCGGTAACGGGTGTCTTAAGTTAGATACTCCGTATGTAGCCGCCATCAACGCGGATCGAACCGCCGGTGACATAGCCCGCGCAATCACTCACCAGAAAGGCGGCGACCTTGGAGAATTCATCGACGCTGCCATAGCGGCCTGCAGGGATCGTCGCATGCGAGGCTTTAACGATTTCTTCGACCGGAACACCCTGAATTTTCGAAGCATTGGCGTCAATTGAATCCACACGGTCGGTGTGAATACGTCCCGGCATGATGGCATTGACGGTAACGCCGTCCTTGGCAACTTCCGTAGAAAGCGTCTTGGCCCATCCGATCAATGAAGACCGCAATGTGTTGGAGATACCCAGACCGGGGATCGGTTGAACAGCCCCTGAGCTCGAAATGATCAGAATACGACCCCAGCCACGCTCGCGCATACCGGGCAGGAATGCATTGGCAATTTCAAGCTGGCTGAGAACCACGGGCCGGAATTGTTTTTCAACAACATCCAGATCAACCCCGGCAATCGGGCCAGGCGGTGGGCCGCCGCCATTATTAATGACGATATCAATTCCGCCGAAATCATTGGTGATATCTGAGATCAGGGTTGATACCGCCGCAGCATCCGCCAGATCAACCTGATAGCCCCGTGCCGTGCGGTTGGTTCTTTCTGAGAGGTCCGCCGCTTGTATCTTCATGGCATCGCCATCGCGTCCGCATAGCGCGACGTCGGCTCCTTCGGCCGCAAGTTGTTCAGCGATGCCCTGGCCCAGGCCACGGGAGGCCCCAAGCACCAGGGCGCGTTTACCGTTTATTCCGAGATCCACAAATTCGTTCCTTGGTGACGTTTAAGTTTCGTGTTGGCGTTTTTGACGGTTTGCAAAGGCCATAACCGGCGGAGAGAGGTACCGTCGAACTTCAGATGAGTCGACCGCATCAGTCGCTGGAAGAGGAGCGGTGCCTTTGATCGTGATCCGTTCCATCAGACGTCGTTTGGGGTAATAGTCATGTAGGGCAGAGTGCTGGACCAGACGATTATCCCAGAACACTAGCATGTTTGGGTCCCATCTGTGCCGGTATTGATATTCGTGGATATAGGTTTTGCGGAAAAGCAGGTCGAGGATGGTCCGGCTCTCATCCTCATCCATATGCTTGATATACATGGTGAATTGAGGATTCACGAAAAGAACTTTTTTGCCGGTCACGGGATGGACGGTGACGACGGGATGTGTCGCTTTTGGATACATATCTTCAAATTTACGCATCCGCGCTATGCCCTCAGGCGTGTCGGGGAAGAGTGTCTTGAAGGGCTTGAAGTCGTGGACGGCCTCGAGACCGGACAGGAACTGCTGCATCTTGTCTGAGAGCCCCTCATACACAGCATTCATATTGCAAAAGGCTGTGTTGCCACCGACGTCAGGCAGGATCTTCGAACACAACGCAGTGCCCATGGGTGGGGCGACACGAAACGTCTCGTCGGTATGCCAGATATCGGTAGGCGGTGGTGGGTTGCCTTCCTTCTGATCATAGATGATTAGTTCAGGATTATCCTCGGTACTGCTGGAAAACGGATGAACTGTTAATTCCCCGAAATTGCGGCCAAACGCCTTGAGTTGTTCGCCACTTAATTCCTGGTTAGGAAATATGAGAACGCCATGTTCAGCATGGAGACGAAGAATTTCCTCTTTCAGAGTATCGTCCAAAGGTTTAGCAAGGTCGACACCGGTGACCTCGGCGGCAAGAAATACGCCGACTTTTTTAACCGAAAGCGTTGAGGTCTCGTTCCCTAAAGCAACTGCGCCATCATCCATGGCAATCTCCTTTAGCTTTTTTGTGCGGCCAAGCCTGCTTCCCGGAGTCCCGAGAGCGTTGCACGCGGTGAAATCTGATCCTGCTCAATGCGGACCTCGATCATCGCCGGGCCGCCAGACTCTAACGCTCTTTCGAAGGCTGTAGCAAACTCTTCTGTACGCTCGACAACTTCGCCGGTCAGGCCATAGGCTTTGCCGAGAGCCGCAAAATCTGGATTGATCAGATCGGTGCCGCTGACGCGCCCGGGATAGAACTTCTCCTGATGCATGCGGATTGTACCATAGGTGCCGTTATTGACGACGATAAAGACGATCCCAAGATTATATTGTCGTGCCGTCGCGATCTCCTGACCGCACATTAGAAAGTCGCCATCGCCATTGAACGAGACAACAATCCGGTCTGGATGGACAGTCTTTGCGGCAACCGCAGCAGGGACGCCGTAGCCCATCGAGCCACTTTGTGGTGCCAGCTCTGTCGGATAGCTGCGATAGGGATAGAAGCGGTGAACCCAGTTTGAGAAATTACCCGCGCCATTGGCGATAATGGCATCATCCGGCAGCCGTTCCCCCAGCCATTCAATGATAGCCCCAAGATCGACGGCACCTTTCATATCGGGAATGGTGACGTTGCCATCCTGATCAGCACGTGCTGCTTTGGTCCAGTCTGACCACGGAACACTGTCTGGGGCCTTAAGGGTCTTGGCGGCTGCAGCAAAGTTGGCCATGCCGGAATGGATCGCGAGTTCGGGCTCGTATACCCGGGCGAGCTCATCCAAACCAGCTGCGATATGCACCAGCGTTTGGCTTGGGCAGGGAATGGCGAACCGTTCATAGCCGTCGGTGATGGTTTCGGTCATTTGCGCACCGACTACGATGAGCAGGTCTGAGTCCTGAAGCCGTTTTGCGAGAGGTGGATTAATGCCGAGTCCAACATCACCGGCATAGTTGGGGTGTCGGTTATCGATTAGGTCCTGCCGACGGAAGGCGGCGCCGACTGGCAGGTCAAAATTCTCTGCGAAGGCAACGAAGTCATTACAGGATTCCTGTGTCCAACCGCTGCCGCCGAGGATGACGAAGGGCCGTTGTGCCTTGCCCAACATTTCCTTGAGCTGAACCATTGATTCTGGCGGTGGGGCGGGGTTGATCGGCTTATAGCGGACAGCATCGTTAACCGACGCCTTTTCCTTTTGCATATCTTCCGGGAGGGCAATGACGACGGGGCCGGGTCGTCCGGATGTCGCGACATGAAAGGCCCGGCTCAAGACTTCCGGAATGCGGTTGGGGTCATCGATCTGGGTTACCCATTTCGATAACGGCGCATACATTTCGCGGAAATTGACTTCCTGAAATGCTTCGCGATCCATCATGGCGCGACCGACTTGACCAACCAGCAAAATAACCGGCGATGAATCCTGATGGGCTGTGTGAATGCCAAGGCTGGCATTCGTTGCGCCGGGGCCTCGGGTGACAAAACAAATGCCGGGCTTGCCGGTGAGCTTGCCATAGGCCTCGGCCATATAGGCCGCACCACCTTCCTGACGGCACACGACCAACTTAATATCATTCTGCAAATCAAACAGCGCATCCAGTGTGGCAAGATAGCTTTCGCCGGGAACGCAGAAGATCGTATCGGCACCATGGATACGCAGTTGGTCGACCAGAATCTGGCCACCGGTCCGGAGATTAGGATTGTCGGTCATATCGTTATGAACTCATCGATAAAAATTGTGTAACGCTGAAGCTTGGGCTTGGAGGCATCCTCAGTATTTACATAGGATATAGAACTTTTGCCCAGCAGGTTACGGGGCAGGATCATGACCCGTGAGAAATTTCCCGGGCGGTAATCGGAAGCATAGGCCAATACCGGGTCGGGACCGGCTTCAAACCAAGCTTCACCGGCATCAATAGAGGTTTTGTGTCCTTGGGTCTCAACAGTGAAGCCCCCATTGAGCAGGCAGCGAATGCCAGGCCCCTGATGGGTATGGGTGTAAGCAATACCGCTTGGCGGTATATCCACCCGGTCACAGCGAATGAGGTAGTCATCGCCGGGGGTAAGATTCACCTCTGCCTGATAGAGCAGTGTACTGGAGACACCAATTCCAGTTATGAGGCCATCGTTTTCATCCGCTCCGGCTTTTACCAGCTCATAGCGCAATAAATGAGCGCCATCGGCACCACCGGCAACGGATGTTTCATCGGCGCTGTACCAGGCTGAATTCTCTGAAAGCGTTACCGCTGTCGTCGCCTGGTTCTTTATCGTTGCCATGCCATCGCAGACATACAGGACACGGTTTTCCGACAAATAGTTTTGTTCGGGGGCTTTTTTAGCGCCTAGCCGGTCGTCATAAAGCCGTAGCAGGTATTCTGCCATTTTAGGACTTAGCCGTCGGTGACCAGGGCGCTGGCAATAGCGTCTTGTTTTCCTGGCGCAGGATTAACGGCAGGATTTTGGGCAAAAAGGCTTTCCACTCGGTGCTTTTGCCCAATT